>JABDQZ010000195.1 GCA_013041975.1 Gammaproteobacteria bacterium | reverse complement strand
CGCAAAGTTATGCTCAAATCTGCTCCCTTTCCCACGGCCCACGGTGAAAAACTGCAATGGGGAAATACCCATGGTTGTACCGTTGCCCTTAATATCAGCCTGATACTAGGCCAGTTATCACGCCCCGCCCTGTTGCTGGCTCCGGATGTTCAGACCGCCAATCGCTGGGAGCAGGAACTACGCTTTTTTTCCGGCGAGAGCTTTCCTGTCATCAATTTCCCGGATCAGGAAACGCTGCCTTACGATGTTTTTTCACCTTTACCGGAACTGACTTCTGTCAGACTGTTGTCCCTGCATCAATTATGTGATCTGCAACAGGGACTGCTGATCGTACCAGTCACAACACTTTTACAGCGCTTACCTCCCAGGGATTTTGTCGAAAATAATGTTCTCAGTTTGCAAGTCGGACAGACACTGGATCTGGAGGACTTCCGTCAGCAACTCGGCCAAAACGGCTATCAGTCAGTCTCACAGGTTTTCAGCCATGGTGAATTTGCCGTGCGGGGTTCGCTTTTCGACATTTTTCCAATGGGAAGTGAAACGCCGTATCGCCTGGATCTGTTTGACGACGAGATTGATACGATTCGCACTTTCGATCCCGAGACACAACGCTCTCTGGAGAAAATCGACCAGATTCGCCTGCTACCCGCGCGAGAGTTTCCAACCGACGAAAATGCCATATCACTTTTCCGCAGGCAATACCGTGAAACCTTCGAGGGTGATCCACAACGCAGCCTGGTCTATCGTGATACCAGTGAAGGCAACTTTCCCGGCGGTATTGAATACTACCTGCCATTATTTTTTGAACAGACTTCCAGCCTGGCTGATTACCTGCCAGATAACACGCTGGCCTTTTACCCGGACAATTTTCGAGAACTGGCTGACAGCTTTCTGCAACAGGTTGGACATCGTTATGAACAACGTAGTCATGATATCGAAAGACCAATACTGCCGGCCCGCAGCATTTATCTTGAGTCGGATGAACTGGTCAGTTACCTCAAGCCGTTACCTGGCATCATGTTTTCCGAGGAAAACATTGCCCGCCGTAAAAAAGGCTTTGCAAGCTTCTACAATCATGACCACCCCGCCCTGCCAGCATTAAACCTGCAGGCCAAGGCCAAGGATCCCGCTGCCTCACTGAAGGCTTTCATTACAGAAAATGAATTCAGAATCCTGTTTACCGTGGAAAGCGCCGGACGACGCGAATTACTACTGGACACCTTAAAGCAACATGACATCAAGCCCCAAGCGGTAGACAACTGGAAAACCTTTATCGATAGCGACATTACCTACGGACTGTGCATCACGCCCATCGAAGAAGGCGTATGGCTACAGTCTCATAAGCTGTGCGTCATACCAGAAGCCTTGTTGCTCGGTGAAAAAGTACGCCAGGAGCGCAGGCGCCGCAAAGTCAAAACGGATGCAGACCAGGTAATCCGTAACCTCACCGAACTGCATGAAGGCACACCGGTGGTGCATGAAGAACATGGTATCGGTCGCTACATCGGTTTGCAGGCACTGGATATCGGCGATGATGACACCGAGTTTTTGACCCTGGAATATGCCAAAGGTGACAAACTCTACGTGCCGGTGGCCTCCTTGCACCTGATCAGTCGTTACACCGGCGCCAATGAAGACACGGCACCACTGCATGCCCTGGGTAGTGGCCAGTGGGAAAAAGCCAAACGCAAGGCGATTGAAAAGGTCCATGATGTTGCTGCCGAATTGCTGGATATCTATGCGCGTCGTGAAGTCCATACCGGTTATCGCTTTAAACTCGACCAGAACGAATACGAAAAATTTGCAGCGACCTTTGAATTCGAAGAAACACCCGACCAGCAATCCGCCATTGAAGCCGTTGTCAATGACCTGACTGATTCCAAATCCATGGATCGAGTGGTTTGTGGTGATGTGGGCTTTGGTAAAACCGAAGTGGCCATGCGTGCAGCCTTTGTTGCGGCAATGAATGGTAAACAGGTCGCAGTGATCGCACCCACCACCCTGCTCGCCCAGCAGCATCTGCAGAACTTTGCTGACCGTTTTGCCGACTGGCCGGTCAAGGTCGAAGGGCTATCACGGTTTAAAACTACTAAACAGACAACGGCAATTTTGAAACAATTAAAAGACGGTGCAGTAGATATTGTTGTTGGCACCCACAAGCTATTGTCCGCCGATGTCCATTTCAAAGACCTGGGACTGGTCATCATTGATGAAGAACACCGTTTTGGTGTTCGCCAGAAAGAACAGCTCAAGTCATTGCGCTCGGACGTGGATATTCTGACCCTGACCGCTACACCTATTCCAAGAACGCTTAATATGGCCATGTCAGGTATGCGTGATTTGAGCATCATCGCCACACCTCCGGCTGCCCGACACCCTATCCAGACCTTTGTTTCACAATGGGATGACAATACCGTCATCGAAGCCTGCGAACGTGAAATCAAACGTGGTGGACAAATCTATTTTCTGCATAACGAAGTCAGCACCATCGAAAACACAGCGCGTAAACTGTCTGAAATGATTCCCGCAGCTCGCATCCACTTTGCACACGGACAAATGCGTGAAACAGAACTCGAAGCCATTATGCGTGATTTCTATCACCAGCGTTTTAACCTGCTGGTCTGTACCACGATTGTTGAATCCGGCATTGATGTTCCCACGGCCAACACCATCGTGATGGACAGGGCCGACAAACTCGGTCTTGCCCAGCTGCACCAGTTAAGAGGTCGCGTGGGGCGTTCACATCATCGTGCCTATGCCTACCTGATGACGCCACCCAGAAAGTCCATGACCGCCAATGCCGTGAAACGCCTGGAAGCTATCGAGTCCATGGAAGACCTTGGCGCCGGGTTCACCTTGGCGACGCATGACCTGGAAATTCGAGGCGCCGGAGAGTTGCTCGGTGATGAACAAAGCGGCCAGATTCATGAAATCGGTTTCAGTCTGTATACCGAACTGCTACAGCGTGCTGTTACTGCCCTGAAATCGGGCAAGCAGCCTCAACTGGACCGCCCACTCGATCATGGCACAGAAATCGACCTGCAACTGCCTGCTATTTTGCCAGAAGACTACCTGCCAGATGTACACAATCGCCTGGTGATGTATAAACGTATTGCCAGTTGTGATAGTCGAGAGGATTTGCGCGAACTACAGGTAGAAATGATTGACCGCTTCGGCCTGTTACCTACACAGGCCAAAAACCTGTTTGCAATTACCGAACTCAAACTGAAAGTCCATCCCATGGGTATACGCAAAATTGAGGCTGGACCTAAAGGCGGAAGAATCCTTTTCGAGCCCGAACCCAAGATCGATCCGATGAATATCATCAGCCTGATCCAGAAACAGCCACAAAAATTTCAGTTTGATGGTGCAGACAGGTTAAGATTCAATATTGACCTGGAAGATCGTGAAACCCGCTTCGACCAGATACATCAACTGATTCAAAAACTGTCGGGAAAAGATGAAAAAACTGCTGCCTGAAAAACTGTTCGCTCTCTTCGTCGCTAGTCTTGTACTGTCCTTCAATCCAGCTATGGCAGAGACGGACAATGCCAACTGGTATACCGTGGAAGTTGTCAGTTTCACCCGGGCCAAAACGGCACAGATCCAGGAAAGATGGCCGGCTTCTGTCGGAGTTGGAAACACAGCTTCAGGCAGCCAGTCCATGCTCGATATTGAACCTGTGAAAGCCTCTGAAAAACAGCTAGGCCGACATGCTTATGCCATCAACAGGGCTTCAGGGCTTTCTATCAAATCGCACCAGATCTGGCGTCAGAAAGGCTTGCCGCGCGCGCAGGCACCCTGGATAAAGCTCAAAACCGACTCTGCTGCAT
>JABDQZ010000194.1 GCA_013041975.1 Gammaproteobacteria bacterium | reverse complement strand
CCCTGGGGCGCGGCTTAACATCTGCTTCAAGTGCCGCTTCCAGTCGTTCAAGAGCAGTCGGGACATCTTCAGCAAGGAGCGCGCTGGGGACTTTGCCACTGTGCCCCATCAGTTTCAGTAGTTTGATAGCTAGATTACCGAACATGGTTATATCTGCATAGACAGGACAAGAAAAGGTGACTAGCATGATAGATTCCTTTCTAACAAAAGTACCGTACGACAGCTGAGGTATGGGTCTTGTAATTGCGTATGTCTTTACCTGGCATTAGATCTACATCGTGAATGTGACGCTTTGGTAGATTCAAAAGGTCCCTTTTTATTTGGTCACATAAAAATTTATCTTTTAGCATTATTTTTGAGTTACTGGATTGATGTTATTTGTGGTTTTACAGAGTGTTAGTGTGGATATGGTTAGATCTCCTGTAACACATCTTCTGTCGCTTGTGAGTCTATGCAATAGACATAGTACCTTGCGGAAACTTCATCTAGTTGGGTTTGCCGGTATTTAGCCAGTAGATGGGGAGTAAGCCCGAATTATATATTGTGAAGTTATATTGGTAGATCACTTCTCCTGAACCAGCCGGTTAAAGAATAACGCTCGGTATTGGTTGTTAGAACTTCATGTTCGAAGTTATTGCTGAAAAATGTTACAAGTCTGCCACCAGTCGGATCGATATTTATTGACATGTTATTTTTGAGATAGATGCGCAATTGTCCCCCATCCTGAGGTTCCCATTGCTGGTTCAGATACAGCACAATGGTTAATGTCCGACTGCTGGACTTTTGAAAGTTATCAAAATGTTTTTTATAAAATCCATCTGTAGGATAAATCGAAGCATGGAGCTCAAGGTCAAATAACCCAAGCTGGTTTTCCCTGTTTAGGTAAAGACGAAGCCTCTCAAGCTGTTGGATTACTTGCGATTGGGTGTGATAACAAGTATCCGGATTTATCCAAGCTGTCTGGTCCGTTCGTTGATCTTTATCGATAATACGATTATTAATGCCAGCATCCTTGAATTTTTTATCTGACATTAATTGTTGAGACTCTTTGAGTAATTCAGAAATTGTTCGATATGGTAAATAATCATCAATGACAGACCAACCATTCTCATAAAGCTGGTTGCTTATTTTTTGATGGGAGTGAGGCTGAGGGTTATAGGTTTCCTGATCGTAAGCTAACGCCAGCATGGTTTTTCTCATTATTTGAATATGTGTGAAATGTAGTTGTATTCAAATATTCTTCAATGAAATTTGATGATCAATTCGATCAAAAAATGTGTTTGAAGTATTCTTCAGTTCAATGAAAAGGCCGTTTCTTTATTGATATTAGTAGCCAGTTTGATCCACAAGCCAGAAGAAGGATTGAAGACTTGCAGGAAGAAAGGGCTCTATAAATATTGCGGATGACAATTATTATTGAGTTGTATAGGGATTACTTGAAATGTTCCAGGGCCTGATGAATCACCGAATTTTTGGGATTATCGTCTCTACATATAGCATGAATCTCCCTCTCAATTTCTGAGGCGTCAGCTACAGGGAACAGCTTTTTCTTTTTGATTAGTGGGGTGCACCAGGTTTCGGGTAAATAAGCTGATCCACCATTGCGTAGAATAAAATTCATAGCTAATGAACCGTGGGTCATAAATAGAGCAGAGGATGGTGCATCCGGATAAAGTTTTGCATGAGTAACTGCATAAGCAGTTCCCCAGTCAATCATTATATAGTTGCTTTGCAGGGCGCCAGTTGTGAGTATGTCATTTTCAGTAGAAACCATCACTAGATTCATTCGTTTCATGAAGCGACTGCTGATCTCTGGTAATGATTGAGGTTCAAAAAGAAAAGCCAGGTCAATCATTCCATTTAGAACCTGCTGGGATAATGCCACAGAGGTCAAAGTTGAGGCGTGCAATGCTATTTCGGGAGATTCTTTTCTGACAGAAACTAACCAGTCTAGTAAATCTGGCTCCCAGAGATCGGCTAATCCGGCAACTGATAACAAGGTTGCCTGTTTGTCCTCTAGGCCTGCTTCCTGACGTG
>JABDQZ010000190.1 GCA_013041975.1 Gammaproteobacteria bacterium | reverse complement strand
GACTGGATTCTTGGCTTCCAGGGCAAGTCATTGAACAATCCTGACAAATCAAGCTGGAAAGTAAAACGTGATGGTGGCGACTTTGACCAGTTCACCGGAGCTACGATCACCCCACGTGCTATTGTGGATGCGGTTAAGCGAACACTGGTCTATTTTCAGGATAATAAAGAAGCTGTTTTTAAACAGGAGACAGAAACATGACCGAATCCTGGCGTGAGATTATTAGCAACGGTCTGTGGCATAACAACCAGGCACTCGTTGCATTACTCGGATTGTGCCCATTGCTGGCTGTCACCAACACCGCAGTTAACGGACTGGGACTTGGTATTGCCACATTACTGGTTTTGACCGCCTCGAATGTCACTGTCTCATTGATTCGCAACCTTGTCAGGCCTGAAATTCGCCTGCCGGTTTTCGTACTGGTGATTGCTTCATTTGTGACCGCTGTTGAACTGTTCATGAACGCCTGGTTTCCTGAACTTTACAAAATACTGGGCATTTTCATTCCACTGATTGTCACCAACTGCACCATCATAGGCCGTGCAGAAGCCTATGCATCCAAAAACAGTATGTTACCTGCACTGCTTGACGGTCTCAGCATGGGTATTGGTTTCCTCCTGGTACTGGTGACCCTTGGCGGTATACGTGAATTTATTGGTCAGGGAACACTGTTTGCCGACCTGCACCTGATGTTTGGCGAAGCTGCACAATCCCTGTATTTTTCACTGGGAAGTGATTTTCAGGGGGCCTTGATTGCCATACTGCCTCCAGGCGCATTTATCGGACTGGGTTTACTGATCGCTGTGAAAAACCTCATTGATCATCGTGCTGCCAGTAAAGCTGAGAAAACATCTGTTGTTAGCGCTGAACCCGCCCCCTCTCAAGGCTGATTTTTTCTGTTATGAACAATGAAAAACGTGCTGAAATTTTTCGCCGTCTGCAACAGGACAATCCACGACCGACAACAGAACTGAATTACCAAACCCCTTTTGAGTTACTGATCGCCGTCATTCTGTCTGCACAGGCTACCGATGTTGGGGTCAACAAGGCCACTGCGAAACTCTACCCGGTTGCCAATAGCGCAGAAAAAATTCTCAAACTGGGTGAGAAAAAACTTAAGAACTACATCAAGACGATCGGTCTTTATAACAGCAAAGCCACCAACGTGATAAAAACCTGCCAGATACTGGTTGATAAGTTTAATGGTGAAGTGCCTGAAAACCGCCTACAACTGGAAGCTCTGCCCGGTGTTGGACGAAAAACGGCGAACGTTGTGTTAAATACCGCTTTCGGCCATCCGACCATCGCGGTTGATACGCATATCTTCCGGGTTGCCAATCGTACCGGCATCGCCAGGGGAAAAGATGTCGTTGAAGTTGAAAAGAAACTACTGCGCTATGTGCCGGCTGCATACAAGCAGGATGCACATCACTGGCTGATCCTGCTGGGACGTTATACCTGTATCGCGCGCAAGCCACGCTGCGGTTCATGCCTGATTGAAGACTTGTGTGATTTCAAGGAAAAAACCGAATAGAACGCATAAAAAAAGGGGCCAAGGCCCCTTTCTAACAACTCGTAAACGCTCTTAGAGTTTCTTTTTCAGGGTAAAGGCACCACGAACCTGGCCAGCTTTATAGCCACGCGCCTTATCCTGGGGATACAACTGATCAAGCTTGGATGCGACTTTTACATCGATATTCTCTCCGTGACATTTCAGGCACGGCATCTTTTCCACCGGCGGCATGACAATACCTTTCATAAAACGAAAATACTTATCACCGTTTTCTTCAACTGTTTCTGCATAAGCCAGAGTATCAGCTCCTTCACCCTTGGCACGACGCTCTTCAAATTTCTTCAACACATCAGTTTCCCAAGAATCCGGTGCATTACCAGGGTTTCTCAGCTTGAGACTGGTCCTTGCAACATCCCAGCCACTCGCTTTTGAATGTTTCATGGCAATCGCCGGCGCAATGCTCTTGCATACTTCAATTGCTGTAACAGGCCCTCCAGATTTCATACCTTTAACAAGCTCACCTTTCAATTCCTTAAAAAAAGCTCCTGTGATCTTTTTTGCCTCAGCCTTGTTCTGGTTCATATCGGCATTAACAGTGAATGACAGACTTAAAAATAACGCAGTTATAATTATTTTCTTCATTTAGTTCCTCCAGGGTAATCAAATGTAAAAAAGTCAGTGGTTTTATGTCATACAGGACGGTCTGGGTTTTCTGGAAAGATAAATTTTTCCATGTTTGCATTCAAGAAGCCATTGATTTAATACAAGTTATGTAATGCCTTTTTCTTCGAAGAACGGTTTATATTGCATATCTTCTTTTAAAATATGATCCATCCACCACTGATTCAGATAGTTGAGTAACTTCTCGGGCAAATCTTCCCTGTATTCCAGAATGTCGACGGCAAAATCAGAAACCTTCAGCTTGTAATCCTGATGTTTTCGCAAATGGTTTTCAAAATCCGGATAAGCATTTTTCCTTAATAAATTTTCTTCGTAATCAAGGTGATTCTGGGCGTAAATAATGATTCGACCCAAAATATTGTGCAGCTTTTCTGAACGTGACGATATCTCTCTACTAGCATTTAACTCGTTAATCAGCGCAATGATTTTTTTGTGCTGATTGTCCAGTTCAGAGACGCCCACACTGTATTCATCTGACCAAGTAATTATATCCATTGCTGAAGTTTCCTGATTTTATAAGCATCGAGCCGACCTGTTTATATAGTACATTAATCGCTCTAAAAGGTGAGGGATTAAATTCTCCCATGCTATAGTTCAGCCATGTTTGGAAATGACAGAACACAAATCCGCCAGTATTTTTTCAATGTCTGGGACAAGAAAAACCACGGCCAGTCACTCACCGGGCTGGACGAAATCATCGCCCACGTCATTGAAATACACCCTGAATATCATCATTACCTGCAAGACAGTGATGATACGCTGGATCGCGAATGGACGCCGGAACAAGGTGAAACCAACCCTTTTTTGCATATGGGCATGCATATCAGCCTCCACGAATCGCTCAGTGCTGACCTCCCTGCCGGCATCAAGGCCATTTACCAGCAGTTAATGGGGAAATATGGTCAACCCCACGAAGTTGAGCATAAAATGATAGATTGCCTGGGACTGGTGATGTGGCAGGCACAAACCACTCAAAAAGACCCGGATATGGCACAATATCTAGAATGCCTGAAAAAATTATTATAATAGCTGAAACAAAATAACCGGGTAGCAGGTCTTATCACCCGAACACGATAAAACAGTTTTTTTTACTTTTGCTGAGGAGGCAAATCAATGTCTAACAATTCAATCAAAAAACCACTGGTTACTGCTATTGGGGCCGCTGTTGTTGGTTCCCTGTCAGCTACCGCTAGTTTCGCAGCCGACAACCCGTTTGCGATGCAGGAACTGGACAGTGGCTACATGCAGGTCGCCATGGAAGGTAAATGCGGTGGTACTGCCAAGTCTTCCGAAGGTTCATGTGGCGGCATGAAGTCTGAAGCCAAAGATAAAGTGGAAGGCAAATGTGGCGAAGGCAAATGCGGTGGTTCCGGCGGTGAAGCCAAGTCTGCTGCTGAAGGCAAATGTGGTGGCATGTCAAAGAGTTCCGAAGGTTCCTGTGGTGGCATGAAAAAAGAAGTTGAAAAAGCCACTGAAGGTAAATGCGGCGAAGGTAAGTGTGGTGGTAGTAAGTAAATAACCCCTCCTGGCCTCCCCCCTCTCAGGGGGGAGGAATTAAACTCTCTAAATCGACTATGACTCCAGCTAAATTTCCCTTTTCAGGTGCCGGTCTTGGTTTACGCCGGGATTTTCTCGATGAAGCCATCAAGCATGCTCCCGAAAGCAATATCAGTTTCTGGGAAGTCGCTCCTGAAAACTGGATGAATATCGGTGGCGTATTTGGAAAGAAGTTCCGCACCCTGACTGAACGTGACAATTTTATCTGTCATGGTCTTTCCCTGTCGATTGGCAGCACTGATCCTCTCGATGTCAATTTCGTTAAAGACCTCAAGGCTTTTTTCAAACAACATAACATCAGCTATTACTCTGAGCACCTGTCTTACTGTTCAGACAAGGGCCACATGTATGACCTGATGCCGATACCTTTTACTGAAGAAGCCATACATCATGTTGCTGCACGTATCCGTCAGGTCCAGGATATCCTCGAACAGCGTATTGCCATGGAAAATGTTTCCTACTACGCCGCTCCCGGTCAGCAAATGAATGAAATTGATTTCCTGCTGGCGGTTCTTGAAGAAGCTGACTGCGACCTACATCTTGATGTCAACAACATCTACGTTAACAGCATCAATCATGGCTATGATGCCTACGAATTTTTAAACACTATGCCTGCTGAGCGTATCAGCTATGCACATATTGCAGGGCATTATGTCGAAGCAGAGGACCTGCGTGTCGATACGCATGGAGCCGATGTTATTCAACCGGTCTGGAAGATGCTCGATCATGCCTACGAAAAATTCGGTGTGTTCCCTACACTTCTGGAACGTGACTTCAACATTCCTTCCTTTGATGAACTGCTAAAGGAAGTTGATACCATTAGCATGTACCAGCAAAAACATGGCTATGGCGAGCTACTGGCCTGACATGTCGCCGAATACAAACAAGTTCAGAGAACAACAGCAACAGTTTGCTGCACATATCCGCAACCCTGAAACAGCTCCGGCGCCAGACAATATCGAACCACGCCGTTTGAAAATTTACCGTGAACTGTTTTTCAACAATGTGAACGGCTTTCTGAGCAATACCTTTCCGGTACTCAAATCCATCCTGCCTGAAGCTCACTGGATGAAGATGGCAAGAGACTTCTTTGCTACGCATGAATGTTCAACACCGCTGTTTGCTGAAATTTCACAGGAATTTCTGGCTTATCTCCAAAATGAAAGACAGCCTGATGCGGGTGATCCTACGTTTATGCTGGAACTGGCACATTATGAATGGATTGAAATGGCCATCGCCATTTCGGATGAAGACAAACAAGCCGTCACCGTTGACCCCAATGGTGACCTGCTCACGGGGCGTCCTGTGTTGTCACCTGTAATGCAAAATCTCAGTTACCGGTATCCCGTGCATACCATCAGCCCAGAAAACCAGCCAGCACAGCCACCTGAAGCAATGACTCACCTGGTTGTCTATCGCAATCGCCAGGATGAAGTCCAGTTTCTGCAAATCAATGCCGCTATCCAGCAATTAATTGAAACACTGAAACAGAATCCAACTTCCACCGGTCTTGATGTAGTAACCATGATTGCTGAAGCCATCAACCACCCGAATCCCGAGGTTGTCATCGAAGCAGGAAAAAGTCTGCTGTATGACCTGCGCCGGAAACACGTGGTCATTGGAACAGCCGTCTGATTATTTACATGCTGCTCTGATTTGCGTCATTTAGAGCTTATCCAAAAACTCAAGATCCCTCGGCTGCGCTCGGGATGACAATTTACAGGACTTTCTATGATCTCGTTGTTAAACAAACTGCAGGACATCCTTGACTGGTTCAGGCACCTCGACTTTCTTGGCCCGCTGGCACTGCGTATTTTCCTGGCACCCATTTTTATTCTTGCGGGCAGTAACAAACTCAACAATGCTGAAAATGTCGCGTTCTGGTTTGAATCACTGGGTATGCCTGCACCTGAACTGATGGTTTACCTGGCTGGTGGCGCTGAGTTACTGGGCGGTATTGCACTCTTGGTTGGACTGGCGACACGCTGGTTTGCCATTCCACTCATGGTCACCATGATCGTGGCGGCAACCACTGCTCACTGGGAACAGGGCTGGCACGTATTACCTGAAAATGAACTTACTGCTCCGTGGGAATGGCGTATTGACCTGATTGAAGGCGCCAATGAACGTAAGGAAATAGCGAAAAATATCCTGCGTCGCCATGGTAACTATAACTGGCTGACTGAAACCGGTAGTTTTACAGTGTTGAAAAATGGTATTGAATTCGCTGCAACCTATTTCATTATGCTATTGGTGCTGTTCTTTACCGGAGCCGGAAGATATCTCAGTGTGGATTACTGGATTAATAGAAAATTCCGGGACCAATCATCCGGTTAATCTTCCGCATGTAACTGGTAACATGGGTCTATGAGTACGAAACCTGTTCCCACTGATATCATCCTGCACCAGGCCTCCCATGAGCTGGAAATTTCTTTCAGTGACGGTGTGACCTGGAAATATCCAACTGAGTACCTGCGGGTATTCTCCCCTTCTGCGGAAGTTCGTGGACACTGGGGACAAGGGGCAAAGCTGCAACTGGATAAGCAGAACGTCAACATCTCTGAAATCCGTCCGGTTGGACAATATGCCATCAAGATTGTCTACGATGATGGCCATGACTCAGGCCTGTACGACTGGGCCTACCTTTACGACCTGGGTAAAAAACAGGCTTTGTACTGGACGGATTACCTGGATCGATTAAACGCTGCTGGCCATACCTACTCACCGCCGGACTGGCAAAAAGACTGAACCCTCTGTTTTCGTTAGGGAATTAAATCCCAAAATTTCAGATTTTGCTTGTGATCTTGATGCTAGATGACTAAGATTACACAATATAGAGTGTTTTCAAGCACCAGATACCACTAAATATTGTAATGACCACCATTCAATCTACACTGTCAATTCATGATTCAATGCGGGAGCTACTTGCAACAGCAAGTGAAAGCGACGACTGCACTTTTTTGCTGCCGGTTATTGAAAACCTGTTTGAACAAATCAATACCATTGATGGTGATGCAGAGAATGCCTACAGGCAGGTTATTAACAATCTCTCCAGCCTGCTGATTGAAAATAATGTTTTAAGCGATGAAGGCAAAAAGCATTTTGAATGGCTGGTCAAGTTTTCGCAGAGCGGTCATGATGCCAATGTACTCGAAGCCCTGATGGAGCGTTTCGATAGTTCACTGTTTAAAACCCGCCCTGATACTGAAGAACCCCCATCAACCAAACCTTCCGTGGCCGTTTCGGAATCTGCTGCAGGTAGTGGTAAAACCAAAAAAACTGATGCCGAAATCAACCTGGATTTCCTGCAGTCAATCAACAATGTTAATGATCTTAATTCGCCACATTTTCATGAACTTCTCAAAGAGAATCATGTTAATGACGATGAGATAAAAACTTTAAAAGACACCCTGACAACACGGCTGGAGTCAACCAAAAGCCAGTTCCATGAATTTGAAAATGTCATGCAGTTACTGCTGGCAGACCTGCAGGAAGCTAATGATAGCAATGAGTTGGAATCCATTCGCTCTATGCTCAATCGCTCCATCAGTAACTTGCTGTCAGAACAGTCAACAATCTCAAATAACATCATTGATGTGGCTCGTGAACTGGATCTGTTCGAATCTCATTGCAAACATCTCAATCATGAACTCGGTCTGGTAAAACGCCTGAGCATGACAGATGAACTCACACGTCTGCCAAACCGTCGTGCGTTTCTGAAACGCCTGGAAAATGAATCAGGTCGCGTTCAGCGCTACGGCTACCCTATGGCTATAGCCATGATTGATCTAGACCTGTTTAAGGAAATCAATGACAACTATGGCCATGCCATTGGTGACCAGGTTCTCCAAAGCTATACCAAGCATGTACTTTCTACCTTTCGAAACTATGACCTGGTTGCACGTTATGGTGGTGAGGAATTTGCCGTCCTGCTACCTCATACGGACATTTTTGGTGCGGAAAGAGCACTCAACAAAGTGTTACAGAAAGCGTCTGAAACCCCTCTGGATAGAGAGGCTGTAGATGCTCCAGTCAAACTTCCTACCTTTTCTGCGGGTGTCACCGCCTACCAGCAAGGCGAGTCCATCGATAACATCATCAATCGTGCCGACAAGGCGATGTATAATGCAAAGCGACTGGGGCGTAACAGAGTGGTTGTTGAAGCCTGATTGTCAGTCCGGCTGAATAGCTGACAGTACCGATATTAGCTTTTCATTTGCATTTTCAATAGCAAGCGATAAATTACTTTCGTTCATTGCCTCTGAAAGTTTGCGGGCTTCCTCTAAAATTTCATCAAAATCGACTTCCTGCTCCATGAGTCGCGCAACCCGGTCTGCTAACTGCAACAGCTGTGTTTCCCGATGGAAAGACTCGGCTCTTTCAGGCGCATGGTGACAATCGATCACTTCAATCAGAAAACCAGGTAATCCCCAGTGACGAACAAGCTCACCGCCAATATTCGCATGATCAAATCCCAGATTCGATCGTTCTACTAAATAGCGTGGTTTTTTTTCACGATCGCTGATTTCCAGAACCGAACGTGCAATTTCTGGAAGACGGTTATAAAAAACCAGGGAGCCTATATCATGCAGCATACCGGCAGTAAACATTGACTGCTTGTTTCTGAAAACAGGGGTATTTTGTAATTCCCTGGCCAGCAGCCCTGTCAGTAAGCTGTGTTGCC
>JABDQZ010000189.1 GCA_013041975.1 Gammaproteobacteria bacterium | reverse complement strand
ATTGGAAGTATTTATATTATTGCCGAGATAAATGAGTTTGCTATTTATCTACCAGAACTTTATTTGATTGTTATTTGGACTTTTTCCATATCCGGTTTGCGTCTGGTTTATGCAGCAGTCAGTGCCTCAATAGTTTTTATTTTAGGGGCTGGCGCAGGATTGCTTTTAAGTTTTTCTTCTGATGTATTTTTATTGCATCTGTTATGGTTGTTTTCTGCCTTTTCATTCGGGCTTTTAAATGCCTATCTCATTGAAAAGTCACATATATTAACTTTTCTTAAGAAAAGACAACTCGAGCGTATTGCAACAACTGATGGTTTAACCGGGCTGTACAATCGATTAAAAATTGAGCAACTGATTAATGAGGAAGTCGATAGGGCCATTCGTTACAAAAGGCGATTTTCTTTAGTTTTACTAGACCTGGATCACTTTAAGAATGTGAATGACCAGTTCGGACATCATGTCGGCGATGTTGTTTTAAAAGAGTTCTCAGCTGTACTGGTATCGGAGGTAAGAAAGGTCGATGAAGTTGCCAGGTGGGGTGGCGAAGAATTTGTCATTTTGTTACCTGAGACAAGCATTGATGAAGCACATAATGTATCTGAACATGTTAGAAGCAAGGTGGAAAATTATCAGTTTGCGATTATTAAAAACCTGACTGTCAGTATTGGTATATCGGAATATATTTCCGGAGATAACTTGCAAAGTATTATCAACAGGGCTGATAAAGCATTATATGAGGCAAAAACCAATGGTAGAAACCAAATTAAGTCTCTGTAATAGTAGACAGTAAACCCCTAAGGACCTTGAAATATTGAGCGTCCTACTAAAAAGCCAGGATAAAAATATAATAAAACTTTAACTGATTGAAATAATTGCTGAAGAACAGGAGTATCTTGCTTTCAGGGATGTCTGAGCAGCGACCAATTGTCTTCATCCGCTTTTTGAAAGGAGCGTAAAGCTATCCTAAGTTATTAGTTTTTATAAAATAACTATTTCAGAATTATTTTTATTCCTAAAGTTTAAATGACCGATGCCGTCATAGGTGTTGAAACATTATTTATACATAACTCTTAAACAAATTTGCTAAGGATTCACTAACAATGTGGCGTAATGAACGTCTAGGTTTGATCGTGGTTTTTTCTTCTCTGGCGGTCATCGTGATTATTATTGCGCTGCTCTTTTCTGCCCAACGGACTGCAGAGGAGCAGCAGATCAGAACGCATGTTGGTAGTCTTGTGCAGATGATGGGTAAGATGTCCTGGGATCAATTGGTTTCTGACAAAAGTAGCCGGGATATTCTCAGTGTCCTCCATTATAGCAGGGGCAGCTCTCGTTATGCCTACAGTGCTGTGGTTGATGCTGAGGGCCTTGTGCACCGGAATATGGTCGTACCGGGGGTCGTGGTTCCATCATCTGCCAATGTATTAGAACCTTCATCCTGGATGGGTGAGCGTGAAGTTAAGGCTCAGGATGGCAAACAATCGTTTCTTGAGTTTCATGCGCCCGTGATGTCAAGTGGCGAATTAAAAGGTTATGTCAGGCTGGGTTATTTTAAGCCTGGTTATGGCCTGGGTTATAAGCAGCTGCCTTTCCTGGCAACACTGGCTTTACCCATATTTCTGCTGGTTCCATTGTTTTATTTTCTGCTTAGATTGGAGGTGCGTCCTTTGCAACAAGTCAACAGCAAGATGGAACAATTGATTGAGCAGTCAGCCAATCAAAAGCTGGAGTTGCATGCCAATGGTGAGGTGGGCGATTTTCTGGAGCGGTTTAATCGTTTTATCGAACTGACTGTCAATAAATCGCGGGACCTTGAGAGCGAGCGTAATGATCTGTTTGCCTCCAGCAAGCTGTTGGCCTATCAGCAAGATAAGCTTGAAACTCTTATGCAGACCATACCAGATGCTATCTTGGTGCTGGATATGTTAGGTGTACCCAGTTATGCCAATACAAAAATCAATGCATTATTAGGGGTTACCTCCGAACAGATCGTTGGTCAAAGACTAAGGGACTGGTGCAAAATTCCTGAAGTAATGAATTATCTTTCACGATATGAAAACAAGTCATACCAGGGCTATGCGGGTGAATCGATAACCTTCAATCCGCAAGATAACGCCAGTAAAACCTTAAAACTCAATGCTTATCCGCTATTTTCTCCAAAACATGATTCGAAGCTGATTGGTACTCTGGTTGTTATACGTGATATCACTGAAGAGCATATGATCAGGACAAGTAGAGGTGAGTTTGTGGCGCAGGTTGCTCATGAACTGAAAACCCCTTTGAATGTCTTGTCTATGTATAGCGAATCACTGATGGGCGATGATGGTGCTTCTGAAGAAATGCGGGTTGAAGGGCTTAATATAATTCACGACCAGGTTGAGAGACTGTCAAACCTGATCAATAATCTTTTGGCCATTACGAAATTCGAAATGGATGGCATGAAAGTCAATAAACAACGTGTGCGTATCCATGAATTGCTAGAGGATGCGTTAGATTCGATTTCTAAAAGTGGCCGTGGCAGGGATCTGGAGTTCATTAAAGATATTCCTAGAGAAGTCAGTGCTATTTATGCCGATAAGGAATTACTGAGCATTGCCATAAATAACCTGCTGACGAATGCCATCAAGTATAACAAGCCCGGAGGCCAGGTCATTCTGCGAGTAGAAGAAACGGATGAACATGTACAAATCAGTGTGCGAGATACCGGTATTGGTATTTCACCGGAAGACCAACATCAGGTCTTTGACAAGTTTTTCCGTTCAAATGATGACAATGTAAGGGAGCAGACCGGACATGGTCTTGGGTTACCGCTTGTTAACCAGATAGTTAATTTACACCATGGCTACATGGATCTGAAATCACAGCTCGGTGAAGGTTCTGAGTTCATTATCAAGCTTGATAAAGATTCAAATATTTTGCAGCAGGCGATGAGCGCATGAAAAAAATCTTAATTGCCGATGATGAACCCTATGTTATCCGTCTCATGAAACAGTCTCTGGAGAAGGCAGGCTATACCGTGGATGCAGTCAGTAATGGTGAATTAGCCCTGGAAAAACTCAGGCTCCAACATCCTGATGTGTTAATTACAGATATTCAAATGCCAAAAATGTCCGGTGATGAGTTATGTCAGCGTATAGAAGAAGAAATGCCACAAAGACAATTTTTGATTTTTGTATTGACCTCCAGAACTGAAATCGAGCATCGAGAATGGTCAAATAAAATTTATAATCTGAAATTCATGGAAAAGCCGGTAAGCATTCGAAACCTGATTGCCATGCTGGATGAGTATTTCGACGAAGGCAATAAAATATGAGGCTATCAATATGTCTTCGATTCTAAAAACAATAAACCTGGGAAACTATTTTCGCCTGGTGAATGAACTTTTACCTGGCGTCATGGCGCTCAGCGCGCGTGACGTTAATGGTCAGTTCTTTCATGATAACGATTCATCAAAAAGCAGTAATCTTGAATCCGTCTATGCCACCGTCATCGAGGATGTGCAGTCATCTGAGCAGGAGGTTTTTCATCAGATACTATCCGATGGTGACCTGCTCTATATTGTTCAGCTCAAGGATCTGCACGGTTCGCTGGTAGGCCGCTTGATCGTTCTGTTAAATTCATTGGACATCTCAGGTGATGCCAGTTCTCTGCAGTCCGTAGAAAGTTCGCTATTGACTATAGCTGAGCTGGCGCAACACGAAATAGAACTCAATACTGAGTTAAACATGATGTCTGAGGAACTGACGGAGCGCTATGAAGAACTCAACCTGGTCTATGACTATGACCCCAGTAAAGCGCTTGGTAATGGTGGTGAAGCATCCCTGGAATACCTGGTAAAAAGCTGTACGAATTTTCTGAACGTGGCAATGTCGGCGTTAATACTTCCTGATCAGAACATTGCCATATACGATTATGCCAAAGTAGGAGAACGAGTCGATCCGTCTATTATCATCCCAAGCCTGAATGATGAAATTTACAACTGGTTGCAAGACAAGCAGCAAACTATTGTGATCAACGGTTTTGGTGAAAAGATTCGCGAGGAATGTTGTGACAGCCTGCCATACAAGTTAGTTGCAGCTCCGGTCTTTTCAGGAGATAACCATGTCATTGGTGCATTAGTCATTCTCAAGCAGCAGAAGGAAATTGATTTTACCAACAGTGACAAAAACCTGCTGGATGTGATGTCCAAAAAGGTCAGCAATATTGTTATCGAATGTTTCGACCAGCTAACAGGTCTCAATAATGCTGGTAGTTTGCAGACAAAGCTCGATATTGCTGTACAGCAGTCTCAATTAAAGGGCTTGTCGCATGCTTTGGTATATATTGATATTGATAAATTACAGGTTATCAATGATATGAGTGGCAGGCAGGCCGGTGACGAATTAATCCGCCATGTTTCTGGCATTATCAGGCATCTGGTTCGTAACAGGGACAGTGTTGCCAGGTTGGCGAGTGATAAATTCGTTGTGCTGCTGGAGGACTGTCCATTACGCATTGCGGTTGATCTTGCGCAGAAAATCAGGGCAGAAATTAAAGCTCGGGAGTTTCAATGGGACTTGAAGTCGTATGATATCAGCGTCAGCATTGGTATCGCACCGATTTCACCAAAAACCGAGTCGGCATCTGCTGCCCTCAGTGCGGTTGAGGGCGCGCGTGATGCGGCCAAGGAACGGGGCCGCAACCAATTGAAAGTATTTGAACAGGACGATGTTGACCTGCTGTTACGACACGATGAAATGCGTTGGGTCAGTCGCATACAAGGTGCCCTGAGGGAGGATCGTTTTGTCATTTATGCTCAGCTGATAAAGCCTTTTCAGAAAGAAGAGCCATATCCGCATTATGAAATTCTGTTAAGAATGCGTGATGAAGTGGGCAAGATTGTTCAACCCAATGACTTTTTGCCGGCTGCGGAACACTATTCGTTGATGCCGGATATTGATCGTTGGGTAATAGAAAATACCATTGACATGCTTGCTGAAAATCCAAGTCACGTTTCAATTAACCTGTCAGGTCAATCTCTCTGTAACGAGGGATTTCTCGAATTTGTCGTTGCGCAGCTACAACGCGGTGTGGTTCATCCAGGCCAGGTCAGTTTTGAGGTCACAGAAACTGCAACCATTGCCAATCTTAATGAAGCAAAATTGCTGATTTCAGCGATTAAGACCCTTGGTAGTACATTTTCCCTGGATGACTTCGGAACCGGTCTTAGTTCATTCAGTTACCTGAAAAATATGGATGTCGACTATTTGAAGATTGATGGTTCATTTGTCCGGGAGATAATAAGCGATGCTGTTTCCGAAGTCATGGTTAAAGCTATTCATGAAGTGGGAAAGGCAATTGGATTGAAGACAATTGCCGAGTTTGTTGAAAATGATGTGATCAAGGACAAGCTGGTTAGTATGGGTATCGATTATGGTCAGGGATACGGTCTGGGAAAGCCGGAGCCACTGACTGATATTCTTAAGCGGGATTTCTGACCCTGTTCATTATGAGGTTTGCAACGTTTCATGAATGAAGAAATCCAGACAGCCAGTGCTGATCAGCAGAGCTCTGGAAAACATGTATTACGCTCACGTATTGGTGTGATGACTCATCTTGTCCCTAAGGGGGAGCTGACAGATGACGCTGTTCTGGATCAACTGAAGCAGGAGATTGAGCATTGCATCACGCGTTGGGAAACACAGGCCGTCATCGACCTCACCAGCGTGCAGCGCCTGAACAGTAAAATATTGAATGACCTTGTTTCTTTTCATGATCGACTGCGCAAAGTAGGAGGCTGGTTAAAAGTCATTCATGCCAATGCCGTTATCCGTGAAATATTTCATTTCACAGGACTGGAAGAATCTGTACACCTGATGAGTGCAGATGGTTCCGAAATTCAGCCTAAAGCTCCTTCTCAAGATGCCCCCCTGCATCTTGGTGACGTTTTAATTCAAAATGGCCTGGTGAAACAAGCAGAGCTGGAAGAGGCCTTGCAACTACAGAAAAAAATGGGAAAGCGTCTCGGGCTGATCCTGGTGGACAAAGGCTGGGTCTCTGAAAAAGACATGCTCGAAACGCTGGGTCAACAGCTGGGCATTCCATTTGTTCGTATCCGTGTAGGTTTATTCGATCCCGAACTCACTCACCTGATGGAAGTAGGGGTATTACGGCGTCTGAAAATTTTACCGCTGTTTGAAATATCCGGTATTTTATATTTGGCGACATCTGATCCACAAGCGATGCCCAGCTTTAACGAAGTCGAAGAACGTACCGGTTTGCGCGTTCGACCCGTACTGGCAGGTAAAGAAAATATCATCGAAAATATCAACGAGGCTTTTTCAGAAAGCAACTTCAGTACCGAGTATTTCAGCGAAGTTGATGAAGATTTTGAAGTTGTTGAAGAGGGTCTTGATGATGATTATTCGGCCATTGATGAAATGGCAGCGGGCAGCCCGGTTATTAACCTGGTCAACTCCATGATTCAACGTGCTGTACATGATGGTGCGAGTGATATTCATATAGAGCCCTCCCAGAAAAAAAGCCGGATACGTTTTCGTATTGATGGGCTGTTATATGAAGTGATGACCCCGCGCCCGGAAATGCATGCTTCCATCGTTTCGAGGTTAAAAGTGATGGCCAACCTGGATATCGCTGAGCGGAGAATGCCTCAGGATGGTCGTATTCAGGTGCATACACAGGGCAGAGCGGTTGATCTTCGCTTTAGTTCATTACCCGGACTCTATGGCGAGAAGATCGTGCTGCGCGTATTGGATAAAAACCAGGCAATTCTGGACGTCAATAAGCTGGGTATGAGTCATGACAATCTGTCTGCTTTCAAGCGCCTGCTGGATAACAGTTATGGACTGATTCTGGTTACCGGTCCAACAGGTAGTGGTAAAACCACCAGTCTGTATGCCGCTATAAACTATTTAAACAGCATTGAAAAAAATATCGTCACCATCGAAGATCCCGTCGAATACCAGGTTGATATCGTCAACCAGAACGAGGTTAAGGAAAATATTGATTTGACCTTTGCCAAAATGCTTAAGCATGTTCTGCGCCAGGATCCGGACGTAGTCATGGTCGGTGAAATCCGTGAAAAAGAAACAGCTGAAATTGCCGTGCAGGCAGCCTTAACCGGTCACCTGGTAC
>JABDQZ010000188.1 GCA_013041975.1 Gammaproteobacteria bacterium | reverse complement strand
TTTGGAATATCGGATGCTGACAAGGCACAACAGATGTCGAAAATCAGTGATGCCGTTATTGTTGGTAGTGCGCTGGTAAAACAGATCGAAGCTAACAGTGATGATCATGACGCCATTTTAACGGCTGCCAGGGAATTGATTGGTGGTATGCGTCAGGCCATGGATGCATAAAATACTGAATAAAAATAAAAGGATTATAGAATGAGCTGGTTTGAAAAACTGATGCCCAGTCGCATTAAGACCGAGGGTGGTTCCAAAAAAGCCGTTCCTGAAGGTTTGTGGGCAAAATGTCCTGGATGCAGTGCCATTCTGTACAAGGCAGAACTGGATAGAAGTTTCAATGTCTGCCCCAAATGCTCGCATCACAATCGTGTTGATGCGCGTCGCAGAATTGAGCTGTTTCTCGATCCGGATAATCAGCAGGAAATTGCTGAAGACCTTCAGTCACTTGATCCATTGAAATTCAAGGACAGCAAAAAGTACAAGGATCGTATTTCTGCGGCCCAGAAAAGTACCGGTGAGAAAGAAGCGCTGGTGGTAATGAAAGGGCAGCTCAAAGGCCTGGACTTGGTTGTCGCTGCGTTTGAATTCAGCTACATGGGTGGTTCAATGGGCTCTGTTGTTGGAGAACGTTTTGTACGTGGCGCCAATGAATGCCTGGAAAACAATATTCCCTATGTGTGTTTTTCTGCCTCTGGTGGCGCCCGTATGCAGGAATCACTGTTTTCTCTGATGCAAATGGCCAAGACCAGTGCGGTACTGGGTAAAATGGCTGATCGCGGAATTCCTTTTATCTCGGTAATGACTGATCCTACCATGGGTGGCGTCTCAGCCAGCCTGGCCATGTTGGGCGACCTGAATATTGCTGAGCCCAATGCCTTGATTGGCTTTGCTGGTCCTCGCGTCATTGAGCAGACTGTGCGTGAAAAGCTACCGGAAGGTTTCCAGAAATCTGAGTTTCTGCTGGATCACGGGGCAATTGACATGATTGTTGATCGCCGTGAAATACGTGATGAATTGTTCTCTGTGCTGAGTATTCTCCAAAAAAAGGCTTCGTGACTTCTGATTAATTTTGCCAGGTAGCTTCGTGCGTTTTTCTAGTCTTGATCAATGGCTGGACTGGCAAATCAGCCTGCATCCCAAATCCGTTGACCTTGGGCTTGAGAGGGTCTCTCTGGTCTGGTCACAACTCACCAGTCATCATGAAGCCTTTGTCATTACCGTGGCAGGGACAAACGGCAAGGGCTCCAGTGTTGCCATGCTGGAATCCATTTTACTCAATGCCGGTTACCGGGTCGGTTGTTTCACTTCTCCACACCTTGTTCGTTATAACGAACGCATCAAAATCAATGGCAACGAAGCTACAGATCAAGCAATTTGTGAGGCGTTTGAAGCTATTGAGCACTGTCGAGACAATATCAGTCTGACCTATTTTGAGTTTGGTGCACTGGCTGCATTACACCTTTTTGAAAAGGCCCGTGTTGAAGTTATGATTCTGGAAGTCGGTCTGGGTGGCAGGCTTGATGCGGTGAATATTGTTGATGCTAACGCGGCACTGATTACTGCTATCGGTATCGATCATCAGGACTGGCTGGGAAATGACCGGGAAGTCATCGGCAGGGAAAAAGCCGGTATTTTTCGAAAAGACCAGCTTGCCGTTTTCTCAGGTAACGATATGCCCGAATCGGTGAGAAAAGCATCCGAACAATTCGGAACTAAATTACTGGTAAGCGGAGAAGATTACCAGCTGAAATCTGATGGCCAGCAATGGAGTCTGATGTCAGATTTTGGAAGTCGTCACGCCTTGCCCATTCCGGCAATGCGGGGTAAGCATCAGCTGGAGAATGCGGCTGGAGTTATAGCGCTGTTGCTGGCGTGTCGAGAGCAGTTGCCTGTCAAGGCAGAAGCGTTGAAGACAGGGCTGCTTCAGGCGCAGGTTATGGGACGCTTTCAGGTATTGCAGAATCAGCAGGTACTCATCGTGGATGTCGCCCATAATCCGCAATCGACCCGGGCGTTGGCGGAAAACCTGGCTAAATTTGTTATCAGGGGCAAGTTACGGGCTATTGTTGGTATGCTCAGGGACAAGGACTCTCTGGCAAGTCTGGAAAACCTTGCACCCCAGGTTGAACAATGGTTTCTGGTATCCACTCATGGTGACCGGGGATTGAAGGCAGAATTGTTGGCAGATAACATTCAATTAATTGATCCAGATGCTGAATGTTTACTATTCAATACGGTCAGTGAAGCATACAATTCTGTTTTACAATATGCTCAGGAAGATGATTCAATTCTGGTGACAGGTTCGTTTCATATAGCGGGTGAATTTCTGGCCGAATTTGGCTGAAACTGATGATGAGAGAAGATCTTAAAAAACGATTGATTGGTGCGGCGGTTCTTGCTTCGCTTGCAGTGATATTTATTCCCATGCTGCTGGAAGAAGAGACGGTTATCGACAGCAATATTTATTCAACCAATATTCCGAAAAGAATCAAACCTTCTGAACCAGCACCTGTCATCCAGACAGAAAAACTTGATCACATTCGTGAAAAACATGATTACGGTACGTCGATTCAGCCCAGTGAGGATGCCGAAGTAAAGGAAATTGTTGATTCTTCCACTGAGGTTGCATCTGTCACAGCGACTGAAAGCAGACCTGCTTCAACCCGAACCGGTTTAACCAGCTGGATGGTTCAGGTTGGCAGTTTTTCCAGCCAGGACAATGCCAATAAAATTGTCGGGCAACTTCGTAAGGCTGGCTATGATACTCACCTTGAAACTGCACAGGTAAAAAATCGAAAGCTCTTCAGGGTTCGAGTAGGGCCTGAAATTGATCGCAATAATGCCGATCGAATCGCTAAAGAAGTGTCCAAAAAGTTTTTTGTTAATGCTAAGGTTCTGAGATATCCGTGATCTGGGTTGATTATTTCATTATCGGCATCATTGCTGTATCCGCTTTGATCGGCGTATTCCGGGGTTTTGTCCGAGAAGCTTTTTCTCTGCTGGTATGGATAGCGGCTTTCTGGCTTGCCTGGACATTTTTCCGTGAATTTTCCCAGTATCTAATACAATGGATTTCACTGCCTTCAGCTCGTCTCGGGGTGTCTTTTGCCATTATCATGATCACAGTGCTGATCGTAGGCGGGATTGTGAATTACCTTTTGGCACAACTGGTGGAACATACCGGTTTAAGCGGGACAGACAGATTGCTTGGCATCTTTTTCGGAATAGGTCGTGGTGCTATCATTATTGCCATTATTATCCTGCTGGCCGGGCTGACAGCGTTGCCCCAGGATCCCTGGTGGAATCAATCGTTGTTGATTGTCTATTTTCAGGATTTATCACTCTGGCTGAAAAGTTTTCTACCGGATGATATTGCAAACCACTTCACTTACTAGCAGTTTGTTGAGCGAGAAATACTATGTGTGGAATTGTCGGCATCGTAGGGCAAAGCCCGGTTAACCAGTCTCTTTATGATGCCTTAATGGTTCTTCAGCATCGTGGTCAGGATGCCGCAGGTATTGTGACCTGTGACAGTAATCGTTTGCATTTGCGTAAAGATAACGGTCTGGCAAGGGATGTCTTTCGCACCAGTCACATGATCAAGCTTAAGGGTAATATGGGTATTGCTCATGTGCGTTATCCCACTGCCGGTTCATCTTCTTCAGCTGAGGCCCAGCCTTTCTATGTGAATTCGCCTTATGGCATCACGCTGGCTCATAATGGCAACCTGACCAATTCCGAAGAATTAAAAAAAGATGTATTGCGTGAAGACCTGCGTCATATCAACACGACGTCGGATTCAGAAATTTTGTTGAATGTGCTGGCTCATGAACTGCAGATTCAGGAAAAGATCCGCATTGATGAAAACGATATTTTCAAGGCGGTAGCTGGTGTTCATCGTCGCTGCCGGGGTGGTTATGCGGCAATAGCGATGATTCCAAATTACGGGGTTCTGGCTTTTCGTGATCCTCACGGTATCCGCCCCGTAGTGTTTGGTAAACGTAACACGGAAAATGGTATTGAATACATGATCGCCTCGGAGAGTGTTGTCCTGGGTGCGCAGGGATTTGAGCTGGTCAGAGATGTTGCACCCGGTGAGGCTATCTATATTACGCAAAATGGTGAGTTTCATAGCTATCAGTGTGCAGCAAACCCCGTACATTGCCCCTGTATTTTCGAATATGTGTATTTTGCCCGCCCGGATTCCATTATTGACAATATTTTCGTACATAAGGCACGTTCGCGTATGGGCCAGAAACTGGCTGAAAAAATCCAGCGCGACTGGCCTGATCATGACATTGATGTGGTGATCCCGATTCCTGATACCAGTCGTACATCTGCACTCGCGCTGGCTAATAGCCTTGGGGTTCACTATACCGAGGGGTTTATCAAGAATCGTTATATCGGTCGAACCTTTATCATGCCGGGGCAGCAGGTTCGTAAAAAATCAGTACGACAGAAACTGAATGCCATTGACCTTGAATTCAGGAATAAAAATGTGATGCTGGTCGATGATTCAATCGTGCGTGGTACAACATCCAAGCAAATCGTACAGATGGCGCGTGAAGCTGGCGCTAATAAAGTGTATTTTGGCTCGGCATCGCCGCCAATCAGGTATCCCAATGTATACGGTATCGACATGCCATCAGCCCATGAACTGGTCGCTCATGGCAGAAGCGAAGATGAAATCCGCGATGTCATTTCCTGTGATAAGCTGATCTACCAGGATTTAGCTGACTTGATTGATGCCGTCAATCGTAAGGGAAAAGTCAATATTTCGCGGTTTGATACTTCAGTATTTGATGGAAACTATATTACGGGTGATGTGAATGAAGCATACCTTGAACAACTCGAGTTGATTCGTAATGATGCGGCAAAAAAATCTGGTGATGAGTCTGCCCGCTCCATTCTGGGCATTCATAACAATCCCTGACCTGGTGCTCGTTTATGACGATGAAAGCCTGCGATGAGAAGCTTGAATCGTTATTGATCCTTGAAGTAGTAATCATACTTTTTGTGCAGGCTGGAGGTGAATTCCCAGGCCTCGTTGTATGAAAGTCCGCTGTTTTCAGGGAATATAACCTTGATATAAAGCTTTTTGGGGTGTTGTTTATTCAGCTTTTCCAGACGTGCCAGAAGTTGTTTTTTACTGACCGGCGAGAATTTATTCTGGCCAGGCACTTTGAGGGCAATAAGGTCTTTGCCATCCAGTTTGGTGTAACGCACTTCGACCACCTGTTTGCCGGCAGCCGAACGGGCAGGACGGACCAGCTTGTCATATTTAACCTTCAGGTCGTCAAAATCTCCACGTAATAATGCCAAAGCATCATCAGAAATCGTGATGCGACTCAGAGCCTGTTCCAGTTCCTGGCTTTTTTCAGTGTAGGCAGTCTGTACCTCGGTCAATTGTGACTGGGTCAGGTTTTGTTTGTTTTGCACGGCAGTGAGCGATTGTTGCAATAACTCGAGTTGTTCCTGGCTTAGCTGAAGGTTCTCCTGATTTCTTAACAGGCGATTATCCAATTGAGCTTTGGCTAACTCCAGTTGTTCTGTTCTCTGTTCCAATTCAGACTTTTCCTGTTGCAACTGGTTTTTTGCCAGGTCAAGACGATCGCGCTGGCCGGACAGATCAGAAATCTGGCGCATGTTCTGCTTGATAACAGCCAGTTGTTTTTCGCGTATTTCCTGCATCTTCATCAATTCAAGACGTAAATCTGAAAGTTCATTCTCGGTGTGAATCAGGCGCAGTGAAAGGCTTTCTTTTTCTTCCCCGGTGGTGCGGGCCAGTTCTGCAGCCATGCGCTCGGCTTCCATTGTGTTACGTAACTGCTGTACCAGCTCGATATTACGTATCAGCAAGACGACCAAAGCGATCAGGAATATCATGACAATCACCGTCATGATATCCGTAAACGATGGCCAGAAGCTTTCGTGCCCCGAGCTGTCGCCTTCCTGGTTCAGGCGAAGGTTGATAAAACCGTTTTCAGTGCTCATTTTTCACCAAGACGGAAGCCGATTCTCAGAATACCCTTGATGTCTGCCAGTTCCTGATTCATACCTGCCACATGCTCACGAAAAACTTCAGCGCTTGCGGTCAGTTCTTTTTCAGCGTTCTGGAAACTGGACTGTGATTGAACCATCTGGCTCACCAGGCCCTGCAATGAACGAATCAAGCCGGTGAATTCATATAAAACGTTGTCAGTCTGCATCTGAAAACGTGGCATCAGATGGGTGGCAGTGACCTGCTCGATGGCACTGATCAGGTTGGTCTGCACATCAGTCAGTTTGACGAAAAAATAGCCAAAAAACATGTAGCAGGCGATGGCTGTAATGGTAGTCGATAATGCTGTAGACATTCCATGAACTATCATTCCCATCCCATTGACATTTATAGCATTTTCTAACATATCGGATGCCCCGATCAGGGCCAGGGAAAGTGACACAATGGTGCCGAAGACGCCGGTCAGAATCAGCGTGTTATTGATAAATCTTGGAAAACTGTTGCGTGTGCTTTCACTGGCAACCAGGGTTGAGGCCAAAGCGCTCTGATTTACCGGCGTATGGGTTTCGTGCAGTTTTTCCAGTGTCAGGTAGCGACGTGCGATGATGCTTTTTTTGGAAACACCTTTGAGTGTATCATCGGCATTGCTGTCCATATTTTTAATAAAGCGGTTTAGCGCAGCCTCTTCCCGGGAATAACTGATAAAAGTCAGAATGATTTTCAGAATACCCAGTGAGAAAAGTGCGATAATGGCACCATTGACGATCCAGCCGGTGGCAGTGAGCTGGTCACGAAAATAGACGCTGTTGATGTAATCAATTTTCCAGATAATCAGTGCGGCAACAGCAATTGCTAACAAAATCATTCTGAAAAGGGAATTTCTGCCCTGATGGCGCTGGAAGTAAATTGTATCCATGAGCTACTAGACCGGGGTGATTGAAACAGAATTTAGAATATCAGCGAATTCTGTCATATTATGCGTGTAAAAAAAATGCCTGATTTACTTGGGAACGGATAAAATTTTCTACTCAAAATTCTAGATGAAAAACCTGCACACAGCCGCCTACCACTGCCTGACAGAACAAAACCTTGAGCAGAAACTGCTTCTGGCAACAAAGCTCAATGACGACTTGCTTGCAGGTAATCTGGCAATTAAAGCCATCGATTTACCGCCTGTCGAACTGGCAGGACGACCTGAAAAACCTCAGCTTGTTCACCCGCGCGAAGTAGCCAAAAGAAAGCTGGGTACCGACAAGGGTAAGGCGGCTGCGATCCACTCATTCTGTCATATCGAATTCAATGCCATCAACCTGGCCTGTGATGCGGTTTACCGCTTTCAGGACATGCCGGAGCAATATTATGGGGATTGGAGCAAGGTGGCAGCAGAGGAGGCGTATCATTTTTCCCTGTTGCAGGAACGCTTACAGGAACTGGATTACAGCTATGGTGATTTTCCTGCTCACAATGGCTTATGGGAACTGGCACAAAAAACAGCTGGAGATGTACTCGACAGGATGGCATTGATTCCGCGGGTTATGGAAGCCCGTGGTCTTGATGTCACACCCATGATCCAGAAAAAATTTCGCAATGTCGGTGATCAGAAAACAGTGGATATTCTGGATATTATTCTCAGAGATGAGATTAGCCACGTACAGGCCGGATCACGCTGGTTTTTGTATGTGTGTCAGCAACGTGGATTGGATGACCCTGAACAAACCTATCTTGAACTGGTAAAAAAATATATGAAAGGTGATGTTCATTGTCCTATGCATTTTCAGGCTCGTCTTGATGCCGGGTTCAGTGAGTCTGAACTGGAACAGCTGATGTTACTTTGCGGGCGGCATTAATCTGGCCTTTGGATTTTGAAATGATCCTATAATGACTTTTGGCAGCTAAAGGAGAAATTTTTCTTGGAAATCCAGCAACTCACAGATTTTTTTATGTGGTGCAGCATCATCAATGGGGGGTTGCTGGCATTCTGGACGCTGTGGTTGTTATTGGCGCCTGACCTGGTCTACAGGATTCAAACCACTTTCTTTCCAATGAGCCGGGAAACCTTCAATACCATGATGTATGGTTTTCTGGGGGCCTTCAAGCTGGCCTTCATCATGCTGAATCTGGTGCCTTATATAGCGCTTGTTATAATGGCTTGATGATGAGTAATGTAATCAAGTTTAAAATTCAGGATCTGTCGGTTGAAATTCGTGTCGGTGATATTTTTTCGGCAGCAAGCGATGTCATTGTAAACCCCGCTAACGGTGGATTAAGCCATGGTGGTGGACTGGCTGCAGCGATTTCCCATGCTGCCGGGCCTGCGCTCGATGAAGATGGCAAGAACTATGTCGCTAAGCACGGACCACTGGCAACTGGTGAGGCCGTACCCACAACCGCCGGAAATCTTCATTACAAGGCAGTGATTCATACGGTTGGACCGATGATGGGCAGTGGTGACGAAATGCAAAAATTGCAGCAGGCCATCACCAGCTGTATGGAAGTTTGCGAACAGCATGGTTGGCAAAGTATGGCCATGCCTGGCATCAGCACAGGTATTTTTGGCGTACCTGCCATGTATTTTGGCAAGGCATTGAAGAATGCGCTGAAATTGCACGCTGCACAGTTGTCAGTTCTGTCACATCTGAAAATCTACCTGGGTGATGAACATTACCAGGATATTGCACCGCTATTTGCCATGTACACTCAAGATCAATCATTGGCTGTGGATAATATGGGTGATCTCGATGATATCGAAGCCGGTGAAGTGATTCTAAGTGATGAAGATATCTCTGGCCTGGAGAACGTATCACTGGATGACTTGCTAAAAGACGACTAAAAACTTTTCATTAAACTGCTTTGACCGGTATCTGCAAAGTATCCATTTTCTCGTTAATCGCCAGTACCGCAGCTGAATCTTCATGCCATTCAGGCAACACAATACGTTTACATTCTTTACCATGCACATGATGAATATGCGTATCTGGCCGATGCGTATGGCCATGAATCATCAGTTTTATGTTGTAATAATCAAACCATTGCTCCACTGCTGAATCAGTCACATCCATGATATCTTCAGCAAGCAGGGATTTAGCTTCTCCGGATTGTTCTCGGTACATTTTTGCAATGGCTTTACGCTCTGCTAACGATTTGCTTCTAAACGCTTCCAGCCATTCAGGCTGGGTTCTCATCTGGCGTGCTTTCTGATATTCGATATCCTGCGTACAGAGTTGATCTCCATGGGTTAATAGGACATTTTGGTCACCAATCTGGATAACACAAGGATCAGCAAGCAGGGTTGTTCTGCTGTTAATGCTGAAATCTTCACCCATTAAAAAGTCCCGATTTCCATGCATGATATAAATATCAGTATCTCCGGAGGCAGCCGAGAGAGCCCTGGTTACGCGCGCAGCAGTTTCACTATCTTCATCATCTCCGACCCAGGCATCAAATAGATCACCGAGAATATAAAGTCGATCAGAAGCCGGAGCATATTCGACGAGAAATTGCAGAAAAAGATTAACAGTAGCGGGTCTTTCATCAGAAAGATGAAGATCGGAAATAAAGAGAGATGAGTGCATGTCGGAGATCAGAGCCGCCCGCTAGACTCTTCATAAAGTCGCCGTGAATACATCCATGCAGGCTTCGCTGCGGCATCCATGCCGCAGTGACTTTATGAAGAGTCTAGCGGACGCCTCTTCGTCAAGAGAGAGCGTTAATCAGTAATCTCAGCTTTCTCAATGATAATATCTTCAACTGGCACATCAGAATGACCAGCCTTGTTACCCGTTTCAACGCCCTTCATCTTGTTCACCACATCCATGCCCTCAGTAACTTTACCGAAAACACAGTAACCCCAGCCATCCTGACCTGGATAATCAAGGAACTTGTTGTCAGCGACGTTGATAAAGAATTGTGCTGTGGCCGAGTGTGGATCCATGGTGCGTGCCATGGCGATGGTACCGTTTTCGTTACTCAGACCATTCTTGGCTTCGTTTTCGATCGGCTCACGCGTGTCTTTTTCCATCATGCCCACCTGAAAACCGCCACCCTGAATCATGAAATTGTCAATAACACGGTGGAAAATAGTGCCGTCAAAATGCCCGTCTTCAACATATTTTTTGAAGTTCTCGCAGGTTTTAGGGGCGTTTTCTTCATCCAGATCAATAAAGATATCGCCGATATTGGTTTTCAGAGTAATCATATCTGTATCCTGTTGTAGTTAAATTCTTTTAGCGCCGGTAATGATAACAGTTTCTTCAGGGACATTTTTCATACCATTTACGCGGGTCGTAAAAACATCAGCAATTGCATCAATCGTTTTCATTCCTTTTGAAACACGCCCGAACACACAGTAACCCCAGCCACGTTTGCTGCGATTTGTGTGATTGAGAAAATCATTATCAGCGTGGTTGATAAAAAACTGTGCAGTGGCCGAGTGTGGATCGCTGGTCCTGGCCATGGCAACCGTGCCGCGTTGATTTTTCAGACCATTATCCGCTTCATTCTGAATACTGGCATGGACATTCTTTTTCTTCATCGCAGCATCAAAGCCGCCACCCTGAATCATAAAACTGTTGATAACCCGGTGAAATATAGTGCCCTTGTAAAAGCCCTCATCCACGTAACGCAGGAAATTGGCCACAGTGGCAGGGGCCTTGTCAGGGTAGAGTTCCAGTTCGATGTTACCCTTGTTGGTTTCCAGCAGGACTTTGGTCACCTTGGCTTCATTGGCGCCGATAGCCTGGGTAAAAAATGCAGAAATCAGAAAAAGCAGTGGTATAAAGAGTCTGTTCAGAAATGGCATAGAGCTTCCAGTTTTTATTAATATTACATAAACCCGTGATGCTATTGTCAGTCAGCAACTATTTCAAGTTCAATTCGCCAGCCGAACAGGATAAAATCGCGCCCAGCCACAATAACAGGCCAGAAAAAATACAGGAAAGCTAAAATGCTCAAGGTCTACAACGACTTAACCAACCAGAAAGAAGAATTTGTTCCCCTGCAAGCCAACAAGGTCAATATGTACGTGTGCGGCATGACGGTTTATGACCTTTGTCATCTGGGGCATGCGCGCGTCATGGTGGTTTTTGATGTCGTCTACCGCTATCTGAAACATCGCGGCTATGATGTTACCTATATTCGTAACATTACTGATATTGATGACAAGATCATTAACCGTGCCAATGAAAACGGTGAGCATTTCTCGGAATTGACTGAGCGCTTCATCCAGGCGATGCATGAAGACAGTGAGGCTCTGGAGGTTTTGCCGCCGGATGGTGAGCCCAAAGCGACTGATCATATCAGTGAAATTCTTGAAATGATCAAAATCCTGATCGAAAAAGAGCATGCCTATGTCGCTGCCAATGGTGATGTCTATTACTCGGTCGCCAGTTTCGACGGCTATGGCAAGCTTTCCGGTAAATCGATTGAAGATTTACAGGCTGGTGCACGCGTTAATCCCGGTGAAGAAAAACGTGACCCTCTGGATTTTGCACTCTGGAAAACGGCAAAAGAGGGTGAACCTGCCTGGGATTCACCCTGGGGTAATGGACGTCCGGGCTGGCATATCGAATGTTCTGCCATGTCGACCAAGCAACTGGGCGATACCTTTGATATTCACGGTGGTGGCGCTGACCTGACTTTTCCACATCACGAAAATGAAATTGCCCAGTCAGAAGGTGCAACCGGTCATCCATTTGTAAAATACTGGATGCATAACGGCTTTGTACGTATCAATGACGAGAAAATGTCCAAGTCACTGGGTAATTTTTTCACCGTCCGGGAGATTCTGAATCGTTACCGCGCTGAAGAAATTCGCTATTTCATTCTGACCAGCCAGTACCGCAGTCCACTCCATTACGATGATGAGCACCTCGATAATGCCAGGGCAGCCCTGACACGTTTTTACAAGGCCTTACGCGACTTGCCCGATGCCGAACCGATGGACAATGGCGACTATCAGCAACGCTTTGAAGAAGCCATGGATGATGATTTCAATACGCCCGTGGCATTGGCCGTGTTGTTCGATCTGGTACGTGATATCAACACACTCAGAAATACGGATAGCAATGCCGCAGCTGGTGCAGCAGCTTTGCTAAGAAAACTGGCGCAAATACTGGGCTTCTTACAGAGCGACCCAGAAGAATTCCTACGAGGCCAGGCTGCTGATGATGGCTTGAGCGACGATAAAATCAATGAACTGGTGCAGCAGCGTGTTGAGGCCAAGCAGAACAAGGACTGGGCCATGGCAGATAAAATCAGGGATGACCTGAAAGAACAGGGCATTATTGTTGAGGATGGTCCCGAAGGTTCATCCTGGAGACGCGGCTAGAAAAATGAAAAATCGCTGGAACGATGCTGTCGCTTCAAAATGCCAGTCCGATCTGGATTTGCGAGTCTATACATCGCGCCTGCTGGGACAGGATTCGTCACTGGTATTGCATGGTGGTGGTAACACTTCTGTCAAAATCACCGAAAAAAACATTTTCGGTGAAGATGAACAGATACTCTATGTCAAAGGTTCTGGCTGGGACCTGGAAACGATTGAAGCTGCAGGTTTTACACCGATAAGAATTGATCATCTCATTCAACTTGCAACGCTAGATGCATTAAGTGACCTGGATATGGTCAATGAAATGAAAACGCACCAGACCATTGCCAGTGCGCCAACCGGTTCGGTTGAGGCTATTTTGCATGCGGTATTGCCATTCAAATTTGTGGATCACACCCATGCTGATGCCATCGTGACCATCTGTAATACAGCCAATGGGGAACAGCGTATTGGTGATTTGTTCGGTGACGAAATCGTGGTTATTCCCTACGTGATGCCCGGCTTTGACCTTGCGCGCCTGGTAAATGAACGGTTT
>JABDQZ010000187.1 GCA_013041975.1 Gammaproteobacteria bacterium | reverse complement strand
ACCTGGTCGTTGGTGGTATCAGTGCTGCTGGCGCAGATGGTTCCAGCATCACTGTCAATATTCCAAGTGTTGGCCGCATTCCTGGTGGTGCAACCATCGAGCGTGAAGTTCCCAGTCCTTTTGCGGATTTACCTTATCTGACGTTCAATCTTAATCAGAGTGATTTCACCACAGCCCAGAATATCGTAAAGGCCATTGATGCTTACCTGGGACCAGGTACGGCCAAAGCCCTTGATGCCACGTCCATCCAGGTAAATGCTCCACGGGATAAGTCACAGCGTGTCAGCTTTGTGTCGATTGTTGAAAACCTTGAGGTTGATCCCGGTGAGTCGTCGGCCAAGGTCATAGTAAATTCCCGTACCGGAACCGTGGTGATAAACAGTACCGTAAGGGTTTCTCCTGCGGCTGTTTCACACGGTAGCCTGACTGTGACCATCAGTGAAGCCCAGGAGGTGTCACAGCCAAACGCTCTGGCAGAAGGAGACACGGCGGTGGTACCACAGAGTCAGGTTGAAATAGGGCAGGAAAACAATCACATGTTCCTGTTTAGTCCTGGAGTGAAGCTCAATGATGTGGTCAGAGCGGTTAACCAGGTTGGCGCAGCCCCGTCTGACCTTGTGGCAATCCTTGAGGCACTGAAACAGGCGGGTGCTTTAAAGGCTGAATTACTGGTGATCTGATATGAATTCCAGTTACGCATCAACGACCAGCATTTATACAGACTTTGCAGGACTGACCAGTCTCAAGGCACAAGCGCGTTCTGATCAAAATTCAGCGCTTGATAAAGCGGCTAAACAGTTCGAGTCCATGTTTTTACAGATGATGCTCAAGAGTATGCGTAAGGCTAAATTGACCGATGGGTTATTCGATAGCCAGTCAATGCAGAAATACCAGGAAATGTATGATGAGCAGCTGTCTGTGCATCTTGCTGAAGCCGGTGGTGCGGGTCTGGCTGATGTGATTAAACGGCAGCTTACCGGGGTAGACAAGCAGGTTTCCAGGCAAGGTATGGATATCAATGCTTATCAAAAACAGGCTATGCGTTTGTTGCCGGTGATGCAATCAGAAAAGGTCGCAGCTGAACCCGTCACAGATCAAAGCCTGTCTGTACTGGATGGAACACCTAAAACCTTTATTGATAAGTTGAAACCTTATGCCGAAAAAGCTGCTGCTGCATTGGGTATTCAGCCACAGGCTTTACTGGCCCAGGCAGCACTGGAAACGGGCTGGGGCAAAGCGCAGATGAAAATGGCGGATGGCAAGCCCAGTTTCAACCTGTTTGGTATCAAGGCTGATTCACGCTGGGGTGGAAAGCAGGCGAATGTTTCAACCCTTGAGTTCAGAGATGGCGTTGCCAAAAAAGAACGAGCCAATTTCAGGGCTTATGAATCTTATCAAGCTTCATTCAATGACTATGCGAATTTTCTTTTTGAAAACAGACGTTATCAAAAGGCATTGAAAAATACTGAAAATCCCGCTGCCTATTTCAATGAACTGCAACAGGCAGGTTATGCTACTGATCCTCAATATGCAGAAAAAATTATGAGCATTTTAAGGCGTGGCGATATTCAGGCAGCATTTTCCAGTGATGAAAATGCAGTGAGTGAGGAGAGCTGATATGGGCATATTGGAAACAGGTATTACAGGCTTAAATGCTTTCAGATCACAGCTTACAACTACCTCACATAATATTGCCAACGTTAATACCGAAGGTTATAGCCGTCAGATTGTAGGTCTGGGGACTTTGCCTGCAACCAACACCCGAATTGGCGCGATTGGCAATGGTGTGCAGATTACTGAAATCAGACGTCAATTTGACCAGTTTCTGATGGACAGGTTAAGAGCCTATACTTCTTCTGATGCTGATTTTCAGGTGTTTTTTGACCGTGCCAGCCGTGTGGCTGATCTTATTGCTGATCCGGATGCCGGCTTAAGCGGGGCCATGCAAGGGTTTTTCAATTCTGTCCAGGACGTAGCTGATAACCCTACTTCATCGTCTACAAGAGACGTATTACTGAGTAATGCCAATATTCTGGTGGACCGGTTTCATACCATGCATGATTTTCTGGAAGGGTTGCGTACTGAAATCAATCAGGATATGGAAGTGTTGGTCGGCGATGCTAATTCTTATGCAAAGTCCATCGCTGACCTGAATGAGCAGATTCAGCTCTATGTCAATGGTTCTGGAGGGGAGATGCCAAACGATCTCCTTGATCGACGTGACACTGTGATTACCAAGTTATCTGAAATGGTCAATATAACAACGGTTGAGCAGGATGATGGAACGATTAATGTTTTCATGGGCAATGGTCAGGGCGTGGTCATAGGTACCCGTAGTTTTGAGTTGGCAACCCAGGTTAATTCTGCTGAAGTTGATCGCCTTGATATTACCCTTGAAGGTGGTGGAGGTAGTGTCGCCGTAATCACTAATTTTCTTGGTGGTGGAAAGATCGGTGGTTACTTGCGTTTCAGAGATGAAATACTCGATCCAACAGAAAATGCTATAGGCAGGATGGCTCTGGGCCTGGGTACACTTTTTAACGAGCAGCACCAATTGGGTATGGACCTTAATGGTGCTTTGGGAAAAGAGTTTTTCTATTTGCCTGACTATCAAACACCGGATGGCAATGGTTCGCAGATGCTGCTGGAAGTACAGACTGGCGGCACGCCTGCAAGCATATCCAACATTGATGTGGCCGAGCTGGATACAGCTGATTATGAGGTTTCAACTGCAGATGGAACGAACTGGACAATTTTAAATCGACAAACCGGTATTACCACCACAAAAACAGCGGTAGCCGGGCCTCCGGATCTACTGACTTTTGGTGGTCTAAATGATGTCGCTATAGAAATGGATGTAACAGGCGCAGTAGCTAATGACAGTTACATCCTGCGTCCGACACGAATAGTTGCCAGGGCTGTTGAGGTTCAGATACTCGATGGCCGTGAAGTGGCGGCTGCTTCTCCTGTCAGTGTCTCTGAAGGAGTACAAACAGGTACAGCAGAGGTTTCTTCATATGGTTTGTTGACCCGTGACCCTGCAAATCTACCCCTGGCAGCGCCTATCACACTAACGTTTTCAACTCCGCCTGATCAGTTTAATTATCCAGGTGGGCCTGCTGCTTATACATCTGGCCAGGAAATGACGATTACTATCGCCGGGCTAGGAGATTTTGGTCTAACCATCAATGGTTCACCTGCTGCCGGGGATACTTTTATACTGGATACCAACAGTGACAATACAGGTAACCCGATCGGCATAGGTGATAACCGCAATGCGCTACGTCTGGCTGCATTACAAACAGCAAAAACCATGCGCAACGATAGTACGGCTGCAGCCAATCCTACCAGTAGTTTTGTTAACCTGTATTCTTCATTAATTGGTGAGGTTGGAGCTGAAACCAGACAGGCTCTTATCAGCTCAAATACCCAGGCACGATTAAAAGAACAGGCAGAAACGGCTTTGGATGAAGTCGTGGGTGTCAATCTGGATGAAGAGGCAGCAAAGCTGGTGAGTTTCCAGCAGGCCTACCAGGCTTCAGCCCAGGTAATCAGGGTATCAAACCAGTTGTTTGATAGCTTACTGAATTCATTCTAGGGGATATAAAATGACTAGTATGCGTATCTCAACATCTCTGATGTATCAACGTGGTGTCAATGCAATTGAGAGCCAGCAAGTGAAACTCAGCAAGACAGAACAACAGCTTGCAACGGGCGAAAGACTTAGTTCTCCGGCAGATGATCCCTTTGCATCGACCCGTATCGTTGCGCTTGAAGAAGAGAAAACATTACTGGATCAGTATAATCGTAATTCAGATTACGCCATGACCCGGCTTCAGCAGGAAGAAACAGCCCTGACTTCTGCAATCAATGCCTTACAGCGTCTGAGAGAACTGGCCGTGCAGACAGCCAACGGTATTTATTCTGCAGAGGATAGAAGAACCGTTTCTGAAGAGGCTTACCAGATTCGAGATGGTTTATTGCAGGTTGCCAATACGACCAACGAGGATGGTGAGTATATTTTCAGTGGTAATAGAATGGATACACCAGCTTATGATAATGCCTATAATTACCAGGGAGATCAGGGCCAACGTTTTATCCAGATAGGTAAAAGTCGTCAGGTTGAAACTGCAGACTCCGGTTATGTGGTTTTTGAAAATGTACCTGGCGCTGTCGGCGGTAATGTCATGCAGATTGCAGACAGTTATGCCTTTGAGCTGGATGTTAATGGTGTTCAGGATCCAAATGCGCTTGATGATATTGATGCAGCCATCAATCATCTGGCGACAATCAGGTCTCGAATTGGTGGTCGTGTTAATGCGATTGAGAGTGAAAAGGGTGCCAATGATTCGTTTTCTGAATCAATTCAGAAAAACAAGTCAACCTTGAAAGACCTTGATTATGCAGAAGCAATCAGTCGCTTTAACCAGGAACTTGCCGGACTTCAGGCAGCGCAGCAGAGTTTTATCAAGATTCAGAATTTATCATTATTTAACTACATCTAGCTGACAGATCTGAGCCTGGAACCTTTTTATGGGTTACCCCTGAAAACCTTTCTCCGGGTTATAGAGAATTTGAACAATATGTTGTCTAATGTGTGATTATGATTCCCTATGGCCGACAATCAGTTTCTCAATCCGATATTGACGCCGTCGTTGATGTCCTCAAGTCGGACTTTCTTGCTCAAGGTGATGTAGTTCCAAAATTTGAGCAGGCGCTTTGTGGATATACCAAAGCATCCCATGGGATAGCGGTTAACAGCGGAACATCGGCATTACACATAGCCTGTTTGTCACTAGGGCTTCAGCAGGGGGACTACTTGTGGACGAGTTCCATCACTTTTGTTGCTTCCGCTAACTGTGGACGCTACTGTGGAGCTGAAATCGATTTCATCGATATAGATCCTGACAGTTGGAATATCGATGTGGCTCAACTAAAAAGCAAACTGGAACATGCCCGAAAATCACACAAACTACCTAAAATTCTTGTGGTAGTGCATTTCGCTGGACTGCCGGCGGATCTCAAGGAAATACACCAGCTATCCAGTGAATATGGCTTCCATATTATCGAAGATGCCAGTCATGCCCTAGGGGCAGAGTATCTGCAAGGTAAAGTCGGAAATTGTCAGTATTCCGAGATTACGGTATTCAGTTTCCATCCGGTAAAAATCATCACTACCGGTGAGGGTGGCATGGCTTTGACCAATGACCAGAAACTGGCCAATACCATGAGGTTGCTCTCAAATCACGGGATTACCAGAGAGGTTGAGCAGATGCCTGAAAAGCCAGAGGGCCCATGGTGTTATCAGCAAATCATGTTGGGTTTTAATTATCGAATGAGTGAAATCCATGCGGCCCTTGGTCTGAGTCAACTTGCTCGGGTAGAAACATTCCTTCAACGTCGCCGGCATATTGCACAAGCCTATAACGCAGCTTTAGCTGTACTTCCGCTTCAAACCCCATGGGTTTGTGAAGACCGACTATCTTCATATCATCTCTACACCATCCGCCTGAACTGTAACAATAATCCTGATCTTAGAAATGCTGCGTATCAGCAGCTCAAAGATAAGGGTATTGGCGTGCAGATTCATTACATCCCCGTATCTCATCACCATTATTACCAGCAACTGGGTATAAATACTGAAAGCTTTCCTGAAGCAGAAAAGTATTATGCAGAGACACTGACATTGCCCTGTTACCCCGGTCTTTCAGATGCAGATCAACAATATGTGGTGGCAACTCTTACTGACCTGTTGTCATGACTGCAGTCTTCAGGGTGGATTTTTCGGATACGATAGGTATAGGCCATTTGTTT
>JABDQZ010000186.1 GCA_013041975.1 Gammaproteobacteria bacterium | reverse complement strand
GAGTCAATTCTTCTTCAGTGGTACGGAATGTCAGATAAGGACTGACTTCCACGCCATCAACTTCGATCCCTGCAATATCATCGAGTGAACTGGTCACGCTGAAAGTAATTTCTCCAGTAAGATCTCTTAACTGATTCCCGGTAATGCCATTTTGGGCGAGCTTGAATCTGACCTGCTCAGCTATTTCCCGAACGAATATGCCCTGAAGTTCATCAAATTTTTCAGTATCCAGTTTGAGTTTCATTTGTGTTTCCTGCTTTCTCTTAAAGAACCGATTATACCTTCGCAATAAACTTCGCGAAATATTACCCTACTTAATACGATGAAAAATTCCATTCAGGAATCCTAATATTCCAGATAAGCGCTTTACAGGTTTGTGCTGCCTGCCACAGTATAATCCCCAGCGCTCCCTGCGCTCAGTCATCCAGTCCTGCTTGTAAGCGTCATTTCCCATAAGGAAATCTACCTCTTCAACGCCATCTTTCTCAATCACGTATGCCATCATCTGCCTGATCAGAATCGAACCAGGCGAATACTGTTTCCACTTTTCATCGTAGGCCAGTTTAAAGATATTGGCCTTTCCATGCACGACAAACCAGAGCTGCGCAGCAGCAGGCTCTTGATTAATGTAAAGCACGCCAAGCCGCAACCAGCCCTGACTGGCAAAGTTCATCACCAGGCTCTCCACCAGCCCATCAAAAAGCTCTTTGGCCTTCCAACTGGACTCATAGACTTTTTTATAATCGGCAAAGCCCGTTGCAATGTCTTCATCTGAGAATAAACGGATCTGAAAATCATGTTCACGCGCCAGTTTGCGCTGTTTACGTGCTATGGTATTTTTTACCCGTGATGGTCTAGCTGACATATATTCATCAATTGTTTTCTCCATAACCGGATGAAACCAGTTATAGAATCGATACTGACGGTTACAGTAGAAGCCAACAGCTTCCAGTTCAGTTTGTAACCTCAGTATATTACGGTCGTCTTCCGCAACGGGCTCCAGGCGCAAGGACTGGCATGATGACTTTTCAATCCCCTGCGCCAGACATTTGAGCACTTCCTCACTTGCCTGTTCTTTCAGTAAAGGTGTGTATAACCAGCTATATAAATGCCCCAGTGCATACCAGTCATTGTTCAAACCCTGTTTCAATGGCAGGATAGCCAACACACTATCCCCTTCAATGACACAGGCCAACAGTATGCTCTCATCATCTTGCAAAGTGTGCGCACTCAACGTATCAAACCACGCCCGTGAGAAAAACATACTGTTTTCTGCGGCTGAAGAAAAAATCGGCTCAGCGCTATCCGGAAGCTGATTCCATTTGAAAAAACACTTAAACTCCATGATTAAGCACTATTAACTGACACATAGATGAAACAATGAAACTGATTCAACAAAATTTTCTGAAAGGCACATTCGAATACGAACTCACTGATGAAGAAGTCAAGATTCGAATCAAAACGTTAATGAATGAAAAATTCAAATCTGTTCCATTAGAGATACTGAATCCGGAACCCGTTATTAACAGCAACCAGCTGGATTTTCATAGCCGGGTCAAATGTGGACCGCTTATTTCATTGCAGCTCAACAAGCCCGATGAGAAAACATTCAATACGTTCGTCAATGCCGTAAAACAAAAAGCGCTTGAGCAATTCAATGATTTTGCAGGCTTGAAATAACTAGACCAAACCCGGGTAAGCCCGTTTAGTTTTTGAACTCGTAATGTCTGCGTTCCGGCACCACGCTGCGCACACCACCCTTGGGGTTTTCAACATCCCCTTTGTAACGTGGAATGACATGAATATGTAAATGTGGAATGGACTGCCCTGCCCACTTACCTACATTGATACCAACATTGTAACCATCCGGATTATGTTCCTTGTCACACATCTTTTTGCCCTCGGCCACCATTTTCCAGAGTTCGTCACGCTCTTCATCCGTGATATCAAAATAATCAGGCACATGACGGTAAGGCACCACCAGGAAATGACCTTCATTAACCGGATGCATGTCCCAGAAAGCAAAACCGAATTTACCTTCAATCATGATGCGGCGCTCAGGGTTTTCTCTGCAAAAGCGACATTCAGGGTCTTTTGCAACATTTGTATCGTTCATGAAATTTCCTTCAAAAGTACTGCCAGTTGTTATGAAACGAATTTTACATGGTTTCATTCAGCAAGGCACTGACTGCTAATTCAGTTTTCTGATGACGATATGCTCGACATTATCAGGAGTTGTCCATCAAGAAATTACCGGCCAAAAAAAACGCAGCCAGAAGCTGCGTTTTTTATTTACTGAATGGCAATCGTTATTATAAAGGTACGACTTCCTCAGCCTGTGGGCCTTTGGCACCATCAACAACTTTGAATTGAACAGACTGCCCATCTTTCAAAGACTTGAAACCATCACCGGAGATAGCGCGAAAATGAACAAAAACGTCTGGACCGTTTTCCTGTTCAATGAAACCAAAACCCTTCTTGTCGTTAAACCACTTAACAACACCAGATACTGTATTATCAGACATAACTTCCTCAAAAAAACAATTGCCGGAAACCGGCGTCAAACACGATACGAATCATTTAGATTACATACCAACATATACAGCTATTTCTAGAATAGACTGCAACCCTGAATACGAATCTATTTACTCAGGATTCTGCGAGTATAGCACTACTCCCGGACACTACCAGTTTTTAACGGATATTTTGTAAAAGGAATGAAATAAAGCATTTTTCTTGACCAACCTGTGCGTCGTCAAAAAAACGGCAATATATTGCCGCCCCAAATTTTTCCAGCATTTTACTATTGTCGAAAAAATGACAACAACTATATAAATCAATATATACCACTGTTTTTTATAGTTTTTTTATTATTGGCATGTGATTCGCATAATCTTCATCAGCTTTTATCAATCAGGATAAATATGATGAACACTCTGGTGAGAAATACGGCGCAAAATTTAAGACTGGTCCAGGCTGACGGTACTTCCAAAGCCATTCCATCCAAAAAGGTCGGCAACGTTCATGAACATGAAAAACGCCTGCTTGGCAAACTCCAGACCACGCTGGATTACGAACAGTTAATCTCCTTTTTCACTGAAGAAACTGCCCTGGTTGTTGATTTTGATGGCATGGACTACCTCCAGCCAGAAAAAGGTATTTCAATCCGTAGCGGTAAAAAAACCATGCACCGTTGCAGCTACACGCTAAAAGTTGAAGGCTCTCAACTGGGCGATATCATGTTCTATCGCAGTAAGCGCTTTCAGGAAAGTGAACTGAAAAATATCGAAATCCTGTTAAGTGCGCTGGTGTTTCCTTTAAAAAATGCACTGACCTACAAGGAAGCAGTGGACTCTGCGTTCACTGACCCTTTGACTGGCGCAATGAATCGTGCCGCCATGAATCAGGCATTGATCCGTGAAATTGAACTTGCCAAACGTCAGGATACCCCACTTTCTATTATTCTGCTGGATGCTGATCATTTCAAGCAGATCAATGACACTCATGGCCACAGTCATGGTGATGAAGTACTTAAAACCCTGGCGCAAATTGCGAAACAGACGATACGCCAGTCAGACGTTCTTTATCGTTTCGGCGGTGAAGAATTCATGGTGTTGCTGGGTCAAACGGACACTTCAGGAGCCACTCATCTGGCAGATCGTATTCGAGAACATATCGAAGCACTGGATACCATTAATGGCAAGAAATCTGATGTCACTGTCAGCCTGGGCGTGACTACCCTGAATGGTAAAGATGATTGTCAAAGCCTGTTTGATCGCGCAGATAAAGCACTGTACCAGGCAAAATCTGCTGGTAGAAACCGTACTGTTACCATGCTTGAGTCATGAGAACCGAATCCCGTTAAGTAGAAAGTATTTACTCCGGCAGTTGCCGGAGTTTTTTTTCAGTTCACTCAGCACTCAGAATCAAGGGCAAAATTTTCAATATCACACTGGATTTCCTGGGTTTATCATTGGCATTATTTGCTGCAGTTCCGGCTTCAAACTCTTCCAAGTTCGTATAACCATCATCGTCCAAGTCGCCGGCAGCATCATCAAGCAGCGGATCAAGCTCATTGGCCATTTCGTATTCATCGGTCATGCCATCGTTGTCGTCATCCAGATCCAGGGTCAGACCCGAACTGGA
>JABDQZ010000185.1 GCA_013041975.1 Gammaproteobacteria bacterium | reverse complement strand
GGCAACCTCAATGAGATTAACAATCGTCTCCATTTTTTTAACGGAAATTTCTGAGGTATCAATAATGCCTAATTGATTTTTTAATAAGCTTGAATCCATAAAGATCAAACCAAAAAACAGCAACAGCAAGGCAACATAACCTATCAATAGTACCTTGATTGACCGGGATTGAAGTAGGTTCAGCATGATATTAAATGAAATGTCTGATAGATATTCATAAGCTGTTTTCAAGCCTTTTCCTGGGGATAGATATCAATAGGTTGATCGAAGTTCTGCTTCAGCCAGTTAATAAATTCCTCTTGGTCAATGGGTTTGCTAATCAGGTAACCCTGGCCACAGTTACAGTTCAATGCCTTAAGGGAGGCAAGGACTTTATTCGTTTCTATTCCTTCTGCTACAACGGATAGCCCAAGCTTGTGTCCAAGCGTAATGACAGATTCGACAATGGTTTTATTGCTCTCAGTAGCGTCCATGTTCATGACAAAAGACTTGTCAATTTTTACTTCGTGAACCGGTAGTCGTTGTAAATAACTCAGCGAAGAAAATCCGGTACCGAAATCATCGACTGATATTCTCACGCCCAGGTCGGTTAATTGCTTAAGTACATCAATACAGCGACCAGGATTGGTCATCATGCCGTTTTCAGTGATTTCCAACATAATAAAATGTGGCTCGATTTTGTATTTATCGAGATAGGAGGAGATTTTTTCCTGAAGCTGGGGGTAATTCAGGTTTTCGACGGTAATATTGATAGAAACTTCTAATAAATAACCTGAATCATGCCAGTCACGACAGGCTTTAATCGCTTTTTCAATCACCCAGTTTGAGAGGTCGTTGATAAGATCAGATTTAATGGCGAGATCAATGATCCGGTCGGGTCTGATAAAACCATGTTTAGCATGATTCCATCTTAATAAAGCTTCAGCGCCGCGAACTTTTTTATTCTCTAAATCTAATTGTGGTTGAAAATAGAGTTCCAGTTCATCCTTTGCCAGGCCACGGGTTAAGTCTTTAGCGAGAGATAATCTTCCCAGCGTGTACTCGTCAGTCTCCGGATCATAGAAGGCATACTCCAGGTTTTTATTTTTAGCATACTGCATCGCAACATCCGCATATTGCAACAAAGCCTGACCCTCATCGACATCATCGGGAAATCCGGCAATGCCTATACTTAAATCGGTCTGCACAATATTGCCATTGATCTTGTGAGGTACTTTCACCAATTCATGCAATATTCCTGCACGTGCGGAAGCTTTTTCTTTTGATGTGTCTTCCAAAATAACAGCAAATTCGTCTCCAGCAAGTCTCGCTAATGTCTCTGAGCTAGACATACTGGATTGCAGCCTTTTGGCCGTTTCAATAATAATGGCATCACCTACCTGGTGACCCAGCGAATCATTAATGTCTTTGAAGTTATCAAGATCCATCACCATTAAAGAGAATTGGTTTTGATTACGCTTGGCAGTTGAAGTCAGGTATTCCAATCGTTCGTTAAGCAAAAAACGGTTGGGTAAAGAGGTCAGTGAGTCATGCAGTGCCTGATGCTCCAGCGCATCTTGCCGCTGACTGACTTGATGGTCCATTTCTTCAAAAGCATCAATCAAAATTTGAGTTTCTTCCGATTGTTTGTGCGAAAAATCAGGAATGTCCTGCCCAAATGCCTTCAGCCGCAATGCCGAAGCAACATTTAAAATGGGTTCGAAAACCATGATGTTCATGGAAACGATGATGCCAACAATCAGCAAGGCTACCATCGCAATAATCGTTGCCAGAACAATAAATATCAGGTTGATATTGTTCTGCAATCCTTCGGCAGCCATTCTTTCTTCGGTATTTAAACCGGCTTCCAGATCTTGTAAGGACTGGTTGATTGATTTTGTCAAAGGAATGATATCGCTCTCCATCAGGTTCCAGTCCTGGCGCCATTGTGGTGATTCACTGAGACTGCGCACCTTGGCAAAAAGATCCAGCCAGTTATTTAACGCTTCAGTAATTACTTCGACTGAACTCAGCCCTTCAAAGCTATCCTCTTCCGTTTCATAAATACGTTTTAATTTCGACAGGTTTTTAACCAGAACTTGTTTTATGTCTTCAACAGATGCGGCTTGAGAGACGAGAATTTCTGTAGAAAACGAAGCCAGCCTGTTGGCCAGGTAAATACGCATTTGCGAGACCAGTGCGGTCCAGGTCGTCTGGGTTTTTAAAATTAATGGATAAAGTTCACTGGAAACCGGAGTAAAAGCATCGCTTTCGATTTCACTGATCATTACCAGGAGACGTTCTTCAATTTCATCCTGAACGTTACCCATTTCGAAAGCCGATAATGCCATGCCTGGATACTGTCGCTCTACATCAAGACGTATTTCGAACAGTTCTTGAATGATGACTTTTAATTGTCTGTACTGAGCCGTTATTGAGCGGGTATCAATTTCATGATTATGCTCCAGCAGGGCCGTTGTTTCCAAAGAGGCAATGGTTTGCAGGGAATCATCAATATGTTTCTTAATTTGATCTTCAATATCACCAAGCGTGGGATCCAATAAATAATGATCCGTCACATTCTGTAAAACGATCAGGTTGTTACGAAGAAAATTTATTTTTTCAACTTGCTGGTCAATCAGTTTCAGCTCAAATGAGACATGCTCACGTTTCTCCTTGATATTGAAAAACATCAATAACGATAGCAAAATAAACATGAGGGTAAAAAAGCTTGCTATTTTTATGT
>JABDQZ010000180.1 GCA_013041975.1 Gammaproteobacteria bacterium | reverse complement strand
TTCATGCCCTGCATGGTTTTGCTGTTCATCACTTCATCGGAAAATTTCAGGGCAACAGCTTTTGCTTCAGCTTCGTTGCCTGAAGCACACAGGCTGAGAATCTCGCTTTCAAGCATTTTGGATTTTTCTTCCATGGCAGACAGCTCCTGAAGGTCGAGCTGCATCATGCAATTTTGGGCATCTGTCATCATTTTCATGACTTCGGCTGTCACCTCCTGCTGACTGTAAGCCGGGGCGGATAACAGAAAGAAGGCAAGCATGGATGGTCGGAAGTTATTTTTCATAATATCGGTCCTGAATAATTAAAATATGCCGCTTTGAGGGGGATTGTCCTTGAATAACTGCTGACAGAAAACATCAAATTCGATGTTGTATTGATTTTTTACGGCCTCTGCGTGTTCTTCAAGATTTTCAATCGAAGGCTTTTGATTGAAGGCAGTGACGATAATGTTTCCTGATTCAGGGTGGCTCAGGCAACAGGTTTTATCAGGAAAGGCCCGCCTTATTGACCATAATGCTTTAATGAAATTTTCAGATGATTCGCCAACAAAGTTGAAACTGACAATTCCCCGATCAGTAAGGCAATTCAGGCAATTTTTAAGGAGCTTGTCATGAGTCAGCCATTCAGGTGTGGCCCCCTGTTCTTCTATATCAAACAGAATAAAGTCAAAGCGTCGTATTGTTGTGGCAAGAAATTCGCGAATATCAGCCTGTTTGATACTCCAGTTTGAGTTGGCAGGCGGGAAATCGAAATATTGTTGAGCCAGCGAAATCACGGTTGAAGATTTTTCAACTGCCAGCCCTTCGGTCCCGGGCAGATAATGATCAAACCATAGACCAATGCTTCCACCACCGCTGCCGGCGAGCAATACACTTTGCGGTTCAATGCCAAACAGGAGATGAACCAGCATCATGCGATTGCCGATCAAGGGTAGATGTTCAGGGTGAGAACTGTCGATCTGGGTCTGGATCAGGCCATTATCAAAATGCAGCGTGATTAGCCCGTCTTGTTGTTCGACGCACATTGAGGAGTCTGGTGTCACAACAGGAAGAGGGTTGCCAGCCCAAGGAAGGCAAAAAAGCCAACGATATCGGTGACGGTTGTCAGCAGCACTGATCCAGCCAGTGCAGGGTCAATACCCATGCGATTTAGTGTCAATGGCAGAAAGGTTCCCATGACAGAGGCAATGACAAGATTGATCACCATGGCAACAGCAATAAGAATGGCCAGTTGGGAGTTGTTGAACCAGAAGCCAGCAATCATGGCAACGACCAAGGCCCAGACCACACCATTAATGGAGCCGACTGCCAGCTCTTTCAAGATAAGCCATCGTGTATTGCTGCTGGTCAACTGATCCAGTGCCAGGCCTCGTATGGTCAGAGCCAGTGTCTGGCTGCCGGCAATGCCGCCCATGCTGGCAACAATAGGCATGAGCACTGCAAGTGCCACGACTTTGTCGATGGTCGCTTCAAAAAGGCCAATAACCCAGGACGCCAGCAATGCGGTGAAGAGGTTGATCCCCAGCCAGACAGCGCGACGCCGTGAGCTTGGCAGTACCGGGGCAAACATGTCTTCATCTTCAGACAGGCCGGCCTGTCCCATGAACTGGTGTTCACCTTCTTCACGGATAACATCAACGATGTCATCCACGGTAATACGACCGAGGAGGTGACCTTCGTCGTCAACTACCGGGGCAGAGAGCAGATCGTTCTGTTCGAACTGTCGCGCTACCTCTTTATCATCAGTTATTGCCGCAATGGGTTGTACCGTCAGGGACATGACTTCAGCCACAATTTCCGAGGTATCATTACTGACGAGGGCGGCAAGACTCAGGGTGCCCAGGTAACGATCTTCACGGTTAACGACGAAAAGCGTATCGGTGTCAGGTGGAACCTTGTCGCCGAGTTGACGAAGATAGCGAAGAACAACATCCAGCGTCACTTCTGGCCTGACAGTCACCGTATCGGTGTCCATCAGGTGTCCGGCGGTATCTTCCGGATAGGAAAGAACTGCTTCAAGGCGTTGGCGATACTGGTTGTCCAGTGAGGCCAGGATTTCCCGCGTAATGGTGTAAGGCAGTTCCTGAACCAGGTCGGCCAGGTCATCAATTTCCATAGCTTCGGTGGCTGACAGCAGTTCAGAGTAATCCATCTGGCGGAGCAGGTCATCTCGTACTTCGTCGGTTACCTGAACCAGAACCTCACCATCGGTTTCATGGTCAACCAGCTCCCACAGCAGGGTACGTTCGGTAGGAGGAAGTGATTCAAGAACGTGGGCAACTTCACCGGGTGACAAGGCTGTGAGCATACGTCGAGCCTTTTGCATGGCGCCATCATCAATGATGGCCTGCAAGCGCTCGAATTTGTTATCCGTGAAGCTTTGTTCTGGCATGGTGGAGAGAATACCATGCCTTGCTGGCAATTCAGTGGAGCATTTTCAGAATGTTATCGCTAAAGGATTCGTGATGGCCATTTTCCAGAGCCCGAAAAATTTTATCGGCCTGTATTGTCAGTTGACCGAAGTCAGTGGCCAGTAATGCCTGCTTGGTTTTCAGCAGTGAATTGGGTTGCATGCTGAATTCACGCAAACCCAGGCCAGCAAGCAGTCCTGCCAGTTGTGGATCACCGGCCATTTCCCCGCACATGCTTATGGGTATATTGTAAGCGTGGGCAGCTTCAATGCTGATTCTGATCAGTCGTATAACAGCGGGATGAAGTGGATCGTAGAGATAATTGAGTTCTTCATCAACACGATCAATGGCAAGCGTATATTGAATAAGATCATTGGTGCCAATAGAAAGAAAATCCAGCTTGCGGGCGAAATTATGGGCATCCAGCGCTGCCGATGGAACTTCTATCATGCCCCCGACAGGCATGTCAGCATCATAGGCAATGCCCTCGACTTTTAGTTCCTGCTGTATATCGCTGATCAGTTTTCGCGACTGGTCTATTTCACGCACGGTAGTCAGCATGGGTATCATCAGCCTGACGGGTCCAAGTGCCGAGGCTCTTATAATGGCACGCAACTGGGTTTTAAACAGTTCGGTTTCTTTCAGGCAGAGTCGGATGGCGCGCATGCCAAGTGCGGGGTTGCAGTTGTCATGATGCTGGTTATCAACGGGTTTGTCTGCTCCAAGATCCAGTGTGCGAATGGTCAGTGGCAAGCCATCAAGGTTTTCGATAATTTCTGCATACGCGTTGAAGTGCTCTTCCTCTGCAGGAGGTGTCTGCCGATTCATGTAGAGAAATTCAGTGCGATACAGTCCTATGGCTGTAGCATTGTTTTTCAGGGCAGTTTCAATATCTTCAGGCAGTTCTATATTGGCCATTAACTCGAAGGGCTGACCGTCGGTGCTGACTGAGGGAATCTTGCTTAAAGCCTTCAGGGTTTGTTCTTTACCGCGTTCTTCCTGAAGCCGTTGTTTGAACTGGTCGAGCTGTCTTTGTTCCGGTGATGCGGTAGCGATGCCGTAGAGCCCGTCAACGACAATGGTTTCACCCTCATGCAAAAGCTTGGTAGAGGCTTTGATGCCGACGATGGCAGGAATGTTCAGGCTGCGTGCCAGGATCGCAGTATGCGACATGGGGCTGCCATATTCAGTGATAAATGCACAGATACCTTGCTGGCGCATAAGAATCGTATCGGATGGAGACAGGTCGCGGGCGACAATGACCTTGCCTTCCATGTTCTGGTCGGTCGAAGTGTCTTCAACCTGAAGCAGGTGCTTTTGAATGCGCGTGACGACATGATCAAGATCATCCTTACGCGTTCGCAAGTAAGGATCTTCCATTTCATCGAATACCTTGATCAGTTCATTGTGGCGTAGTTGTAGCGCCCATTCAGCACTAAAAAGGTCGCGCTTAATGATGTCTTCAACCGCCTGGGTTAAAGCCTGGTCTTCCATCATCAACAGATGGGTATTAATGAAGTCGACAATGTCTGATGCGGTTGAGGCAGGTAATTGCTCACGGACTGCCAGCAAGTCAGAACGCGACCGTATGATGGCATCGCAGAAACGACTGATTTCGTTTCCGGTTTCATCTGAGCGAATTTGCCGTGGGCGAATAGTCGGTTGATCCCGTTCAAGGCGGTGTACCTTGCCAATAGCGATGGAATAGGAAGCGCTGATTCCAATGCCGTGACAGCTGAAGGTCATTCGCCTTCACCGAATTTGTCGTTGATGAGTTCAACCAGCGCGTCCATAGCCTGTCGTTCGTCTGTACCGCTGGTTTTCAGATTTAGAACGCTTCCTATACTGGCAGCAAGCATCATCACGCCCATAATACTCTTGGCGTTGATTTCCTGGTGCCCTTTGCTTAACAGGACCTCGGAAGTGAACTGACCGGCAGTGGAAACCAGTTTGGCTGCAGCACGCGCATGTAGACCCAGTTTGTTAACAATTTCAATTTCCTGTTCCAGCACTTACAGTTCCTTGGTATTGATGCAGTTATCGTGAGAGAGTTGGAAAATGCCCTTTTGGGCGCCTTCCTGAGCGATTCTGGACAATTCATGCAGTGGCCGCTCACGATAATTGTAGACCCTGATAAGCATGGGGAGGTTCAGTCCGGTTACTACGATGGTGTTCTGGTGGGCGGAATTTGATGCCAGGTTACAGGGAGTTGCACCAATCAGGTCGCTCAGAACAAGTACGCCTGCACCTTGCTCGACCCGGGAGAGTTTATCCTCCAGAGCACGTGTGAGCTCTACGGTATCTGCATCAAACCCGACTTCAAGGTAATCGATATGATCAAAAGTGGCATTCATTATTTGCCTGGCTACCTGCAGCATAGTCGAGCCTATCCCCTGGTGAGTGACCAGTAACACCCCGGTGGTCATTAATGATCGCCCAGTTCCCGGTGGCTGCGGATGGTGGTAATGTTTTTGCTATCAAAATAATCGCAAAGCCGTTCGGTGAGATAAACCGAGCGGTGTTGCCCACCAGTGCAGCCGATGGCAATGGTCAGATAGGAGCGGCCATCTGACTGAAAACTGGGTATCCAGTTTTCAATGAATGTGGCGATATCATCAAACATACGCTGTGTGTCATCCTGTAAGGCAAGAAACTCAGCTACCGGTTGGTCTTTGCCCGTCAATGGTCGTAGATCTGGTTGCCAGTGCGGGTTTGGAAGACAACGCACATCGAAAACAAAGTCTGCATCTCTGGGCACGCCGTGTTTGAAGCCGAAAGACTCAATTTGCAGGGAAAGATGGTTTTCCTTGGAGCCAGCAACGCGAGAACGAATGGTTTTTCTTAACTGGTGAACATTGCTGCTGCTGGTATCGATCGACAGATCACTGGAAAGCATCAGTGGTTTCAGTATTTCTCTTTCCTGTTTAATGGCTTCAGCCAGTGAGGTGTTGTCATCGGTCAACGGATGTTTGCGTCGGGTTTCACTGAAGCGTTTGATCAAGATCTCATCCTGGGCATCCAGTGTGATGATTTCGCATTCAACATTTGATTTTCGCAGGCGTTTTACAAGATCGGGAATTTCCTGGAAATCTGAGTGATCAGAACGGGCATCGATGCCGATGGCCGTCAGTTGAAATCTATCATCAGGATTTTCAACCAGGTTGACGGCAAAAGCCACCAGCAAAAAAACCGGCATGTTATCAATGCAGTAGAAACCTTCGTCTTCCAGTGCATTGAGGGCAATACTTTTGCCCGAGCCTGACAGGCCAGTCACAATCACGAGTCTCATTTGCTTTTGCTACCTATCTCTATAGCTTGTTGTTGTCTTTCAATAAAATTGGCGGCTGCATCATAACCTTTAAGGCGCATAATGTGATTGCGTACAGCAGTCTCAACAAGTATGGCAAGGTTTCGACCGGGTGCAACAGGAACGGTAACTTCCGGTATGTCCAGTCCGAGAAGATGGGTGGTCGCATGGGTGCCAGCCAGCCTGTCGAGTTGTGATAATTCGTTATCATTCATTTTCAGCAACTTGATCATCAGGCGCAGATATTTGTTGTGTTTAATCGCACTGTCACCATACATGGCGCGAACATTTATAATGCCCAGACCACGTACTTCTAGAAAATCCTGTAGCAGGGGTGGGCAACGTCCTTCAATAATGTCAGGGGCAATGCGTGAAAACTCAGGCGCGTCATCGGCTATCAGGCGACTGCCGCGGTTAATCAGTTCCAGTGCCAACTCGCTTTTACCAACAGAAGCACTGCCAGTGACTAACACGCCCATGCCCAGAACCTCCAAAAATACGCCATGCACCGAAGTGTGTTCAGCCAGTGCAATCGATAGATGGTAGTTGAGGTGCGCCAGTAACTGGATGTCTGATACCGGTGTGGTAATCAGGGGTGTTTTGCTTTTGGTGGCAGCTTCAAGAATTTCAACATCCGGATCTTGATCATCCGATAAGAACACTGCAGCAGGTCTGGCAATAAACAATCTTCGCAGCGCATCGTTGCGTGCATCGGAAGACATATCATTAAGATAATCCATTTCAGTCTGGCCGATGATCTGCAGACGGTTTGGGTGGATGTAATTTAACGGGCCTGCCAGTGTCTCGGTGCGACTGCTGTTAGACGAGTGTTCAATAACCCGGTTGGTGGATTTGAGTGAGGCTACCCATTTCAGGGACAGTCGCTGCTCAAGGGCTTCAAAGACATCCAGAATGGTGGTGTGTTTTTCAGATGCCATTTAGCGCTTCCTGTTTGGCTGCTGAATCAGGCGTTTGCTTTATTTTCTATAGCATTGGTTAACAGGTCAATGAGTTTCTGATGGTCATCGGTAGCACGCATCAGAGCACAGTTTTCATCTTCATTGAAAAAACCGGCCAGGCCAGCCAGTATCTGTAAGTGTTCCTCATTCGTTTCCGCAGGTACCAGCAAGGCAACGACAAGGTCGATCGGCTGATTATCTATGGCATCGAAATCTATGCCTTCTTGAAGTTTTAGAAATACAGCCTGGGCATGAGTGAGGCCCTCTATCCTGGCATGGGGAAGGGCGATACCTTTCCCCAGGCCAGTGCTTCCCAGTCTTTCCCTTTCAATCAGTTTTTCAAAAATAGCAGTAACGTCCAGCTGTGGATTCTGGTTTGAAAACAGTTCTGCAATATATTCAAGCAGACGTTTCTTGCTGTGGATCGCGACCCTGGTCGCTACTGTTTCGTCAGTGAGGAAGTTCTGTGGAAGCATTTTTCGTCTTAGTCTTCCATCGCAGGGACGGGTTTGCCACCACGGTGGTTTTTCATTTTTTCCTTGTGTTTTATGAGCTGGCGGTCAAGTTTGTCAACGAGTGAGTCCAGTGCCGCATACATATCTTCATGGGTGGAGTCGGCAAAGATTTCCGCGCCACTGACGTGCATGTTAGCTTCAGCTTTTTGCGCGAGTTTTTCAACACTCAGAATGACATGGACATTAGTGACGTGATCGAAGTGTCTTTCAAGTCTTTCAAACTTGGTATCTACATAGGCTCTTAATGAGTCGGTCAGGTCTACATGATGTCCAGTGAGGCTAATTTGCATAGCTTTGCTCCTATTGTTTTTGTATGCCTATAACAGGCGCTTGCGTTCATTCGATGGAGGGATGCCCATCGATTCACGGTATTTGGCTACAGTACGCCGGGCAACCTCGATGCCCTGGTCGACAAGGATCTGCGATATCTTGTTGTCGCTCAGGGGTTTACTGGGTTTTTCCGCAGAAACCAGTTTCTTGATTAATGCCCTGATAGCGGTAGCCGAACATTCTCCTCCAGCGCTGGTGCTGACGTGGCTGGAGAAAAAATACTTGAATTCGTATGTCCCCCGTGGGGTGTGCATGTATTTCTGGGTCGTTACGCGTGAGATGGTGGATTCATGCATTTCCAGTTCATCGGCGATATCGCGTAATACCAGCGGTTTCATGGCTTCGTCACCATGATCGAGAAAGCCTTGCTGAAATTCGACAATCTTGGTGGCGACTTTCATCAGCGTGTCATTTCGGCTTTGCAGACTTTTTATAAACCAGCGGGCTTCCTGTAAATGATTTTTCAGCGAGACGTTGTCGGTGCTATCGTCGGCGCGACGGATAAATGAAGCGTATTCGCTGTTGACCTTGAGCAGTGGTGTGGCGTGTCCGTTAAGGCTGACATGCCATCTGCCATTGAGTTTTTTTACAAAAACATCTGGCTCGACATAGTCGGTTTTTGATTCGACAACGCTGGTGCCAGGACGGGGGTTGAGGGAACGAATCAGTCCCATGATCTGTTGTAGTTCCTCGTCTTTCACTGCGAGCCTGCGCTTAATGCTTTTCAGGTCCTGATCGGCCAGATGTTTGAACAGGTCGCCGACCAGTTTGATAGCCTTGCTGCGGTGTTCAGTTTCTTCAGGTAACTGTTTCAGTTGAACCAGTAGACATTCGCGCGTGTCGCGTGCTCCAACGCCAGGAGGGTCGAAATGCTGGATACGATGCAGCACAGCTTCGACTTCTTCAATTTCAACATTCTCATCGTCGATGATTCTGATGATGTCCTCGATTTCAGTGGTCAGGTAACCATCATCGTTAATTCCATCGATAATGCTATTGGCAATCAGCAGGTCGTTATCACTGAAAACCGACATGTTCATCTGCCAGGTCAGATAATCCTGCAGCGTCTGTGTGTTGGACTGCTGGGCGAGAAAGTCGATGTTTTCATTGTCGTTGTTGCTGGAACTGGTATGGGTTACTACAGTCGGTTCATCGTAAACATCTTCCCAGGAGCTGTCGGTGGGGAGATCTTCGGGCATACTGTCAGCTTCGGCGTTGATTTCCGATTCGTTGTTTTTGTCGTTGGCGGGTTTTGTTTCCGTGTTGGCGGCCTGCTCGGGGAGTTCTTCTTTCTGACGGCTGTCTTCCTCGGTTTCCAGCATGATGTTGGAATCGAGGGCATCCTGGATTTCCTGCCTGAGATCCAGCGTAGACAATTGCAGAAGCCTGATCGCCTGCTGCAATTGGGGTGTCATTGTCAGATGTTGACCCAGTCGAAGCTGCAACGATTGCTTCATTGATTTTTACCGGTTCTCCGTATCTGGTACGTTATTTGTATGTCTATACTGACATTCTAGCGCAAATTGGCCATTTCACGACACAATTAAATTTATTTTTCGTTTGAGTGAAATCAATAAAGTTTTTTCGTCGCAGGCCGTATTAGTCCATAATTGGAACTAAAATTAAGAACATCGGCACCTATGTTTGAATTCCTGATCATTGAAGACAATCGCGCACTGGCCAACATGGGCAAGATGATGATTGAGGAGAAAAATGCTTGCAAGGGTGTAATTGCATCCAGTCGTAAACAGGTCAATGAGCTGATTTCTGAGAATCCTGGACGTTTTTCCATTGCCATTGTGGATTTGAATCTTCCCGATGCTCCCAACGGCGAAACATTGCCTGATGTAATCGCTGCCAATATCCCTGTCATTGTGCTTACCGGTGCGTATGGTGAAGACATGCGCCAGGAGATGGCCAGTTATGGTGTGGTTGATTATGTCGTTAAATCTACCGGCATCAGTTCATATCAGTACGTTGCCGACCTGGTAGGCAGAATCCAGAAAAACCGTAACACCAAAGTACTGATTATTGATGATTCGCAAAGCCTGTCAGGATTGCTCGCCTTCCAGCTTGGCATTCAACGCCTGAAGGTGTTGATTGCCCATACGGCAACTGAAGGGCTTGAAATAATCACTAAGGAGCCTGATATTCGTCTGGTTTTTCTGGATTACAACCTGCCTGATATGGACGGATTTGAAGTCTGCCAGAAAATCCGCGCCAAGCATGGAAAAGATGAGATGGGCATTATCGGTATTTCCGGAACGGATGGTGAGCGAGTATCCAGCCGTTTTCTGAAAAGTGGTGCCAATGATTTTCTTTCAAAACCCTTTGGCTATGAGGAGTTGCTTTGCAGGGTAAACCAGAACCTTGAAACTCTGGATCATATCGAAATGATCCGTGATGCGGCTAACCGTGACTATCTCACCAAACTTTACAACCGCCGCTATTTTTTCAGGGAAGGTACGGCCCTTTTTCAAAAAGCAGTAAAAAAAGGCAGCCCTGTTTCTGTCGCCATGATGGATATTGATTTCTTCAAGAAGGTTAATGATGAGCAGGGGCATGATGGTGGAGATGAGGCTCTCAGGCATATTGCCAAGATTCTCTCTGACATGTTCCCGGATGTTCTGGTGTCGCGTTTTGGTGGTGAGGAGTTTTGTATCCTGATGCTTTTAGACAAGGACCAGGCCTATAAAAGGCTGGAAAAGTTCCGCAAGAAAATAGAAGGCACACCCGTCAAAACAGATAAATATAATTTTTCCTATACGGTCAGTACCGGTTTTACAGATCTTCCTGGAGAAGATATTGATAACATGTTGGCAAGGGCTGATATGGGCCTGTACGAAGCCAAGGAAAATGGCCGTAATCAGGTGGTTTACAGCGAACATCAGAATGATACAGGCATTCAGGCCAGCAGTGTCCGGCAGATGCAGCGATCCGAAGAAGCCTCGACTGCAACTTAAAGGCTGTATTGGACTTTACAGGCGGAAATTCTCTCCAAGATAGACAGTACGTACGTCTTCGTTGCCAAGGATGGTTTCAGTATCGCCTTCAGCTATCACGTTGCCCTCGCTGATGATGTAAGCGCGATCACAGATACCGAGGGTTTCTCGGACATTGTGATCGGTAATCAGGATGCCAATGCCCTGTTCAGCCAGTTGCGAAATAATTTTCTGAATATCAACCACTGAGATAGGGTCGACGCCGGCAAAAGGCTCATCAAGCAGGATAAAGCGGGGATTGACAGCCAGGGCGCGGGCAATTTCCAGTCGGCGTCGCTCTCCGCCAGAAAGACTCATAGCAAGATTTTCGGACAAATGACCGATATTGAGATCATGGAGCAATTTGATGCAAAGTTTGTTGCGTTGCACGCTGTCATAATCACCACAGGATTCAAGAATGGCCAGAATGTTGTTTTTTACGCTCAGGCGTTTGAAGACCGATGGTTCTTGCG
>JABDQZ010000178.1 GCA_013041975.1 Gammaproteobacteria bacterium | reverse complement strand
GACCCAGGCTATCGGCCAGTTGTCCCATGACATTCGCGTTATCCTGCCTGCTTATCCCGAGGCATTGAACGCCGCTTTACCCGTTGAAACGGTAGCTACCCTGGAATTTGCCGGCTATGAAGATACGGTAAGACTGTTAATGGGCAATATTAAAGATATTGACTGTCCGATATACCTGGTTGATGCACCCGCGCTGTTTTCCCGCCATGGCCACCCTTACCTCGATATAGAGGGCAAACGCCGTAAAGACAACCTGTCACGTTTTGCCATGTTCAGTCAGGCCGTCAGCATGATTGCCCTGAATCATGCCGGACTGAACTGGAAACCGGATATTGTGCATTGCAATGACTGGCAAACCGGACTGATCCCTGCCCTGCTAGCCCAGGACTGGAATCGTCCGGCTACCGTTTTCAGTTGCCATCACCTGTCTGACAAGGACAATTTCGATCTGGATGAACTAACTGGTCTTAAACTGCCATCAGAACTGAAAACCAGTCACAATTGCCAGGTGGATAATCAGTTTTCACCGATGAAAACTGGCCTGATGTATTCCGATGCGGTTGTGACGACGAACAAAGCCCCTGTTGGTGTCCATTCTGAATACATTAATGCGTTTTCCAGCCGCGGTGAACGCCTCAAGGTTATTAATCCCGCACTGGATGAAAGCCGCTGGAATCCATCCACTGACAAGTTCATCAGCCAACCCTACGATACCAGTACTTTTGACTTGAAAAACCGTAATAAAAAGAGCCTGCAAAACAGCCACGGCCTGGTAGAAAATGACAAAGCCTGTTTGATCAGCATTTTTGGCGACATTGCAGATAATGAAGCCCATACTGATCAAATGCAGCTGGCATTCATTGAAAAACTGTTAGCGCACGAACACGTTCAATTGATACTGCATACTCGAAAAATCCATACTGGTAACATCGAAGAAAACCTGAAACAGCAGCACAGCAACCGTGTAGCCCTATGCAACAATATTACCGAGAAAGAGCTACATCAGATGATTGCGGGTAGTGATGCTGTCATCTTTCCACAGTCCGGCCTAATAACCCAGCTGATGCCACAGGCCTGTTGTCGCTACGGAACCGTTCCCATGCTCAGCAAGCAGGCAGCAGACATACCATTCATGACTGAAGCCACTTCCGAAAACCTGATGAAAGGTAAGGCTACCGGCTTTTTCTTTGCTGATAACAATACCGACAGCCTGTATGTCATTGCTGAAAAACTGGTTAAATATCATGGCCGCAGCGGACCCTGGTGGAAAAAACTGGCAGTTAACTGCATGCAAGAATTCGCCATTAATCAGCAGGCCCGCCTGGAATTCACCCATCAATACCTTGAATGCTATCAATTTGCCATAGATAATCCTGCTTCAAATCCTGATCAGCAAGCTTAAGGTAAACCTTTGACAGATCAATTTACTGAACATTGTCTGAAACACGACAATGAATTAAGACGCCGCGTTAAACTGTTTGGCAACCTACTGGGTGAGGTGGTTAACCAGCAGGCGGGGGAAGAAACCTTTCGCGTCATCGAAAAGCTGCGTAAAGGCTTTATTGCACTGCGTGAGAATCCGGATGAAAAAAACCAGAAGAAACTGGAACGCTTCATTGATCGCTTGTCAGCTGAAACCCTGACCCCTTTAATCCGTGCCTTCAGCATATATTTCAAACTGGTCAATATTGCCGAAACCAATTTCCATCAAAAACAACGTGACAGGCTGGTTCGTGATTTTGGCACCGAGCCATGGAAAGGTTCGTTTACCAAAATGCTGGAACACTTTAAGGAAGGCGGCATGAAACCGGAGCAGTTACAGAAACTGCTGGATGAAAGTTTTTATATCCCGGTATTCACGGCTCACCCGACGGAAGCCAAACGTCGCGTCATTATGGGGCAGTTAAGAAAGTTTCGTCGTACCTCTCAGAAACTGGATTATCCACGCCAGCGAGGTTATGACAAACCGACCATCATTGCCGACCTTGAAAATCAGCTGAATATTCTCTGGAAAACCGATGAGGTCCGTGCCAGCCGTCCCGAGGTCAGACAGGAGATACGCCACGGCCTGCATTTCTTTGAAGAAACCATCTTTAATGCGGTACCGATGATCTATCGCAGTTTAAACAGCGCGATAACAAAGACCTTTTGCGGTGAACCGGGCTGTCCACCAATACATGTCCCCAACCTGATTCGGTTTGGATCCTGGATAGGTGGTGACCGTGATGGTAATCCAAACGTGACACCGGAAGTGACAGAAATGGCTGTGCGCCTGGGTACACTTTCAGTAATGAAGGAATATTATAAACGTTGCAACAAACTGATTTCCGAACTGACATTTTCCGACCGTTTCTGTTCGCCAACACTTGACTTCATTGAGCAGTTGTCCGAAGACGATGACTTCTACGAGGGAATCCCGCACACCAACCAGAAGATTTTTGCGAACGAACCTTACAGACGCAAACTGTTCATCATGCAGAAACGTCTGGAAATGAATCTTGCCTTTAATGAAAGCAAGCTCAATGGTGTAGAACCTGAAAACGCCAAAGGCTATGACAATGATGATGAGTTTCTGCGCGATCTCTATCTCATCAGGGACTCACTGATCAATCATGGTGATGAGCGCGCCACCATGGGAGCATTGCGCGACCTGATCTGGCTGGCAGAAACGTTTGGTTTCTTCCTGTACCGCCTGGATATACGCCAGGAATCAGACATTCATTCAGCCGCAGTCGCTGACATCATGGCTTCGTTGCAGGATAGCATTGACTATAAAGCGTTAAGCGAAAGCGACAAACTGCAACTGCTGGGTAAATTCAGCAGTGATAAAAACTTTGTCTATTCACGTGACAAACTTTCTGATGAAACCATCAATGTCTTGCGCGTATTCGACACTATTCGCGAAATGCGCAAGGAAGTCAGCCGATATTCATTCGGTCAATATGTTATCTCCATGACCCACTCAGCCAGTCACATCATGGAAGTGATGTTTTTGGCACGTTGTGCCGGCCTGATCAGCTTTGATGAAAATAACCCGGTCTGTGGCCTGGAAATTTCTCCGCTGTTTGAAACGATTGAAGATCTCGAACATATTGAGCCGGTACTGGAAAAACTGCTGGCCAACAAACCCTACCGGCAACTGCTTGAAAGCAGTGGCAACATCCAGGAAGTGATGCTTGGATATTCTGACTCTGCCAAGGATGGAGGTATTACTGCTTCCGCATGGAATCTGTACCGCGCCCAGGAGCGTGTCTCAAATATTGGCAAAAAACACGATATACAGATACGCATGTTTCATGGCCGTGGTGGTACCATCGGACGTGGTGGTGGCCCGACACATGATGCCATTCTGGCTCAGCCTGACGGCACCGTATCTGGCCAGATCAAGTTTACCGAACAGGGTGAAGTCCTTTCCTACAAGTACAACAATACGGAAAATGCCATCTATGAACTTACCATGGGCATTACCGGTCTTTTAAATGCCAGCGCCCATCTGGTACAGGATCAGAAACCGGATGTTCCCGAGTATCTGGAGATTATGCAGCAACTCGCAGCAGACGGCGAAAAGCATTTCCGTGATTTGACAGAAAACACCGAAGGCTTTCTTGACTATTTCTACGAGGCTACCCCTGTTACTGAAATATCACATTTGAATATTGGTTCCCGCCCTTCTCACCGCGCCAAGGGGGATCGTTCCAAGTCCTCGGTACGTGCCATCGCCTGGGTGTTTGGCTGGGCACAATCAAGACAGACGCTGCCAGCATGGTATGGCCTGGGCAAGGCACTGGAAACCTTTCGCAACGCCTCCGCAGACAATGAAGAAAAGCTCAAGGAAATGTTTCATCAATGGCCTTTTTTCAACACCCTGCTCAGTAATGCACAAATGGCTCTGTTCAAATCTGAAATGGAAATCGCCCGGGAATATTCTGCACTTTGTGAAGACCCGGATACCGGTCAACGTATCTTTAAGCTGATTAACGAGGAATACCAGCGCTGTTGTGAAAACATTCCGGTAGTGGGCGGTCATCAAGCCCTTCTTGGCGACAACCCGGTTCTGCAACTTTCATTGAGCCGCAGAGACCCCTATCTTGATCCTTTGAACTATATCCAGCTTTCCCTGCTGAATCGCACCAGAAAGTCAGATATAACAGAACAGGAAAAATCGACCTGGTTTACGCCACTGTTGCGTTCAATCAATGCTATTGCAGCAGGAATGAGAAATACCGGGTGAGTTAATGGACAACAGCCAACACGGCACCGGTAAAAATTGGAAATCTATCAATGCAGACACGCTAAAGTAGACAGGGTTCCTAGAATATAGCCGTAGAATATTGGTCTGAAAGCCAGTAAAAATGATACGGTGGAATAACGAGTTCATCTTTAAAAATTGATGGCGTATCACCACTAACCAGGTCTCTTAATTGAGAATATTCAAAATGCGCACGGTTCCCCAGGTCTGAAAGGTTAAGGTGTTGTGGTTTTGCATCAAAGTTAGCCACAACGAGCACTTCCTCTTTATCCCGATCCGGATTATTTCTGATAAAAACAAAAAGATGCTCATTTTCAACTTCTATGAGTTCCCTGTTATTAAAATCAGCAAAAGCCGGGATCGTCTTCCTGATCGAAATCAGTTTTTGCAGGCCCGTGAAAATGCGTTGCTCGACTGTACCATGCTGGTGACGTAAGTCAGCTTTCTGCCAGTCGATTTTAGGACGATGAATCCAGCGCGTATCATTAGCCTTGTTTTCATCCTCCAGGTATGAATCATCATTTAACGTACCTATTTCGTCACCGTAATATAGCAGCGGTATTCCACCAAACGACATAATCATGCCATGTAACAGAAGGATGATTTGTACTGAATCATCAATCATTTTCTCATCATTTTGTTTCACTGCTGCTTCGAGGCCCACAAGTGAAGCCAGAGAACCGGAAATCCTGGCATCACCCGTTTTCTGATTTCTCCCGAAGGGAACACCCTTAGCGATTGAGTCTTCATAATGTCCGATGAAGTAATCCAGCAGGAAGCGGCGGTGTGAAATGGGCTCATAACCAGCGGCTACAATATCGACATCGTCAAAACCCAGTCCAATATCGTCATGGCAACGTATATAGTTAAGCCAGGTAGCTCGATTCAGTTTGTTGGGCAAGCTTTTGATACCCTGCGTCAGAAGCTTGGTGTTCTTGGTGGCAACGCTATCCCATAACAGCGCCATGAAGGTTGCGTTGTAGGCGATCTCACACTCTTTGGCAATGACGGCATCTTCACCAAAGTATTTAATAATTTCAGTCGGATTAACGATTGCCTCGGCAATAAATAAAACACCAGGGGCTGTAACCTGGCAGCAGTCTTTCATCAACTGCAGAATCAAATGTGCTTCCCGTTCATTCTGGCTGATGGTACCTATTTTTTTCCAAAGAAAGGCTACCGCATCAAGTCGAATAATATCTGCTCCCTGGTTGGCCCAGAACAGAATAATGTCAACCATCTCAATAAACACTTGCGGATTGCTGTAATTGAGATCCCATTGATAATCATTAAATACGGCCATCACCCAACGATTCATGGTTTCATCATAAATAAAGTTGCCTGATGAGGTTTCAGGAAAAATTTCCGGCATGGTTTCTTCGAACATGTCGGGAATATCGCGATCTGGAAATGTATAGTAATAGTCCTGGTATTTTTTATTCCCCTGTTTTGCTTTTTGTGCCCACTCATGCTGATCCGATGTGTGATTGACAACGACATCAAGTGTCAACAGCATATCTCGCTTACGAAGATGTCCGGCCAGCTCTTTCAGGTCTTCCAGTAAACCAAAGCGTTCATCAATATCCTTGAAGTCACTGATAGCATAGCCACCATCACTGGCTCCTTCGGGGCATTTCATCATTGGCATGATGTGAAGCATGTTTATCCCCAATTCCTGAAAATAGGAACAATGCTTTTTCAGACCATTCAGATTTTCTGAAAAACCATCAGCATACAGGGCCATGGCTACCCAGTTCTGATCCAGAAACCAGTTGTGGTTTAACTCTCGCTCTATATCCAGTTCTTCAAGATCATCTGAACGTTCAATGTAGCGACTGGCCAGAACTTCAACAAGCTTGACCATTTGCTCAAGAAAATCGGGCCTTTTGCCATAAAGGTGAGTAAAAAGAGAATGGATGGCATAAAAATTTGCACCCAGGCGTGTATAAAACCGCAACAGATTACGCTTGCGTATCTCGGGTTTTATTTCATCAAGAATCTGGTTTAAAAGAGAGTGAGAAACTTGTTCATACATAGATAATCATCTCGAAATTCAGGCAAGGTTCCAGGTTTTCATAAAATCGATGTAAAAGTTTTTATCGGTAACAATTGCACCACGGTTTTGCACTATGGCCGATGCAAACTGTTGTGCTCTCTCGAGAGTGTCAGATAAAAGCCAGTTATTTTTCAACCCCATAATCACTATTGAAGAAAAGGCATCGCCGGCACCAACCGTATCCTGTATTTCCGTAATTTGAGTTGGCTCAACAGTAAAATGCTCATTATTTACCGTGAGTATCTCTGCTCCCTTGTCGCCATGAGTGAGCACAATGCCCTGTAAGCGGTATTCTTTCATGAAACTGGATAATCGCTCTTTTATCTCTTTACCTGAAGGATAGAGCAAATCCAGCTCACTGGTATTGAGCTTAACCCAGTGTGCCTGTTTAAGCGTTTCAAGTACCGTTTCTTTTTTCCACCAGGGGGGCCTAAGATTTACATCCACGAACACAAGCGAAGGTGTTGAGAGTAATAATTGCTGAAACGCTTTTTTTGATGGATTATTTCGCAGCGCCAAACTGCCATGATAGAGCAGGCTACAGCCATCCATTTCCAAAGTATTGTTTATATTATCGTAGGCACAGGGCTCAATAATATCGTAGCTTGGTTCTCCATCATTAAGTTCAATTTGCACTCTTCCGGTTGGCAGAGAATCATCCGTTTGCAAGGCACGGGTATCCATACCCCAGTCAAGCATGGTTTTACGAATCTGGATACCTTCGGCATCATTACCAACACGGCTGATAAAAAACGGGGCTTGGTCAAATGCCTGCAAATGCCAGGCTACATTGAAAGGAGCACCGCCCAAGACCTGATTGCCATCAGGAAACACATCAAAGAGGACTTCGCCAAATATGCATAAATGTTTATTCATAATGATTGATCAGTTTCATTTGAGAAGATCCAGTCCTTTGTATAGGGAAAGTAGTAGGCCATTCCTTCCAGAATGCCAGCACTGTAATTGCCATTCATGCCGTGAAAATCACCTTTCGCAATATATAACCTGTCTGAACAGTTATTTTCCCTGGCCAGTAATAGGGCAAGATCGCGCACCTCTGGCTGGCTATTGGCAACCAGTACTGCAGCCACCGGGCTTGCCAGTACTTCGATATCATTGCCACTGTCGCCGCTAAACAGTGTGTTTTCATAACTAAAATCACACATTTTCATTAACGCTTCAATGGCATGGAGTTTTGAAGCGCTTGCCGGAAGGATATCAAGCAAGCCAACACCAGCCGGTTCATCTACGCTCCATATCAGACTGGCTTTTATTTGGTGTTCAGCAAAACGTTGTTCTATCAAGGTTGTCAGGGCTTGCCGGTTTGCCTGCAGTGGCACGTAATAGCTCAGTTTAAACTGATTCTGTTTAGAGGATTCCTGAAGCCTGAGCGCGTGGATATCGTTGAGCAGGTTTTTTAAATCAGCATGATTTTTACCTGCCCAATCTTGCGCAATGTTGTCTTCCCATGCAGACTGTTTCTTCCAGGATTTAACGCTACTAATCTGGTAAATCGTTGTTCCTACATCACCAATAACAAAATCAGGTACTGGAAGGCAATAGTTGTTGATGGCGTCTTGCACCAGCTTTTGATGACGTCCTGTGACGTAGGCCAGAAGCACTTCTGGTTTGTTAACTAAAGACAAAAAGCGCTGTCGAGCTGCAGGGGATTCTGGTTGTGGTCCGTTGGGGATTAGGGTGCGGTCCAGGTCAGTGCAGAGCAATAATTTGTCAGGCATCCGGAACTCTGCAGGCATCAAAGAAATTATAATGCTCAAGCGCTTCCAGAATACCAGAGGCATGGGGTTGTCCTGCGAAATAGATGCGTTCTATTTCATCAAGCTGAGACAGCTCTTCGTGATGCCGGTTTTCCACGACTACCGCCAAAGTATTGCCACGCATCATATCCTCGTCAGCTCCAGAGCCTCCGGCAACCAGTGTTTGCTCCAAAGGTATCTCCAGTCGTTGTGCCACGTACCGCAGAGCCTGGCCTTTGGAAGCGCGCGAAGGAATGACATCAAGAAATTGTCCGAATGAAAGTATCACATTTGCCGTGATTTCTTTTTGACGCAGCAAGTTGATAATTTCATCCTGCTCCGGAGCCACGCTGCTGTCGTAATAATAAGAGATTTTATGCGGCGTCTGCTCAGATTTTGGCTGCCTTTTAAGCCCGGGAAGATTGTCCAGTAATTTGCTGATGCGGCGTGGAGCCCAGTCATGATCGATATGATCAGCCCAGGAGTCATCTTCGGTCAAACTTCGACCATAGTGGATGCGTGTACCCAGGCTACTGATCAGGATATCGGGCCTGGGTATTTCATGTTTTTTCATGAGTGCTAACGCAGACTCTATTCTTCTTCCTGTAGCGATACCAAAAGAGACACATTTACGGTTTTCGAGAATCACGGAAGTGAGCTGTTTCAGTGCCATTGAATTACCAATCAGGTTTTGATCCAGGTCAGTGAAGATAGCGCGATCCCGGTAGCGCAAGGTTTTTGGCAAGGATTTCTCTTCTGGTACAGTTTCATAGCGGTTTTCCAGTTTGCTGATTTTATCCAGGTAGGTTTGTGAGTGCGCAAGCCATGAATAATGCTTTCTGACACCGTGAATACCGTTTTGAGAAATACAGTTCCAGCTTTCTTCGTCTGTCAGGTATTTCAGTAAGCCCCGGGTGATATCTTCCTTGTCTAGAGGATCAATCAGTGTGCCACATTGACAATTCGAAATGATATCCACCGGCCCACCGTTCTCAGTCGCTACAACGGGTAAACCACTTGCAGCCGCTTCAAGAATCGTCAATCCAAAGGGTTCTGTGAGAGCCGGGTTAATAAAAACGCCTTTACTCAACGTGGCCAGCCTGTAAATCTCTGGAACTTCTTCAGCATCATGAGACTTTGGAATGGCAATATGACCATAGAGATCATAAAAATCGGTGAGTAATAATATATTTTTAAAAACAGCCCTGGCACCTTTATCGAGATCATTGATGTCATCGCGCGTTCCGGCAACAATCAAGAGATTGGCTGTTTGTTGCAGTTCTTTGGACTCTCCATAGGCTTCGATTAATGTCAGAATATTTTTTCGCTCATCGGGGCGTGACAATGCCAGAATAAGCGGCTTTTCCGGCTCTTTGAGAAAATGATCTAATCGGTATTTGAAGCTGATTTTTTCACCTGCTTCAGGGGGGTAGAATTGTTCAAGATTTGTACCCGGAGGAATAACCGCCATCCGGGTTGGATCGTAATAATTATATAAGCCGTACTGTTCCTCGATTTCATTGTGTGTGCTGGTTACCACCAGGTCTGCGTTAGCCAAAATTTCTTCTTCAGCATCAATGCGACGCTCAATGTTATAGGTTCGTTCGATTTCTTCCCGAGGTAATCCGCGTGCTAACAGTCGTTTACGTTTGTCACGTCCCAGTGAGTGGCCAGTATGTACCAGTGGTACATTGAGGAGATTTGAGAGACGGACTCCAACATAGCCTGCATCAGCATAATGACTATGTACCAGGTCAGGCATGCGGGGTTGTTCATTAAGCCAGTTTACCAGGTTATCCGTAAAACTATCGAGATGATCCCAGAGTTGCTCCTTGGGAAGGTATTCATGCGGACCGGCTTTAATACGGATAATGCGAGATTTACTTGATAGCTGTTCAGTTGACTGGCTGTAATCAGGGCTTATGGAGGGGTCATCAATATGGCGTGTTACAAGGTCTACCTGTTCAACACTCTCTAGTTCAGCAAGACTCTTCGCCAGGTCAACAACGTATTTTGTTTGCCCACCAGTATCTGCATCACGACCAAGTTCAAGGTCATGCCCTCGGATCAGGCCATGGATGCTGATCAGTAAAATATAATGTTTTTCAGAGACTGAACTCATGATAACTCAGTTCATTGTAACAACTGAGCTTTAAATTACAAATCGGCTAATGTTGACAAACAATGAACAGACCTCTTAAGTTGAGAGGCAACCCATTTATCTCCTTGTTTGAATTAGCGACAAGTTCAAAATGAGGTTAAGTTTTAGCTAAATGATTCCAGGTACTCACCACGGTATCGGGATTCAGTGAAATGCTGCTGATACCTCTTTCCAGCAACCATGCCGCCAGATCAGGATGATCGGATGGCCCCTGCCCACAGATACCCACATACTTGCCTTCCTGCTTACAGGCCTTGATGGCCATATCAAGCATACTCAGTACCGCCAGATCGCGTTCATCAAAAGTTTCAGCTACCAGCGCTGAATCCCTGTCCAGTCCCAATGTTAACTGTGTCATGTCATTTGAGCCAATGGAGAAGCCATCAAAGTACTCAAGAAAACGTGTGGCCAGGACAGCATTGGATGGCAATTCACACATCATGATGATGCGCAGATCATTCTTGCCGCGTTCCAGACCGTTATTCCTGAGTATTTCTATCACCTGCCCTGCTTCGTTCAAGGTACGCACAAATGGAATCATCAGTTCAACATTGGTAAAGCCCATTTCATCACGCACGCGCTTCATGGCCTGGCATTCCAGTTCGAAGCAGGCACGGAAATCATCCGAGATGTAACGACAAGCACCACGATAACCAATCATCGGGTTTTCTTCTTCCGGCTCAAACTGTGGTCCACCAACCAGGTTGGCATATTCATTCGACTTGAAATCTGACATGCGAACAATGACAGGCTGTGGATAGAACGAGGCGGCAATGGTTGCTACGCCCTCGGCAATACGACTGACATAGTATTCCAGTGGTTCACCATAGGCTGCGGTTTTCTCTTTGATCACAGCCTGTACATCTTCCGGAGTGTCCGCAGGGTTCATCAGGGCTTTTGGATGAATACCCACCATGTTATTGATAATGAATTCCAGCCTGGCCAGGCCGACTCCGGCATTAGGCAGTTGTGCGAAGCTGAATGCACGGTCAGGGTTGCCGACATTCATCATGATCTTGACCGGAATCTCCGGCATCTGATCCATGGACTGGACCTGGCGTTCGTATTCCAGCAGACCTTCATAGATAATGCCCTCATCACCTTCAGCACAGGACACGGTAACTTCGATACCCTCTTGCAGGGCACTGGTTGCATCGCCACAACCGACCACGGCAGGCACACCCAGTTCACGGGCAATGATCGCCGCATGGCAGGTACGGCCACCACGGTTGGTGACAATGGCCGATGCCTTTTTCATGATTGGTTCCCAGTCAGGGTCTGTCATGTCGGTCAGCAAAACGTCACCTTCCTGAAACTCATGCATGGCATCAAGGTTATTAAACAGACGAACTTTGCCCTGACCGATCTTGCTGCCGATGGCACGACCGAAAGTCAGTACGTTGCTTTTCTCTTTCAGGTGATACTTTTCAATACTATGGGAACTGGCCTGGCTTTGTACCGTTTCCGGACGAGCCTGCACAATATAGATGCGACCATCAATACCATCTTTTGCCCACTCTACATCCATTGGACGCTTGTAGTGTTTTTCAATGGTGACCACCATGGAAGCCAGCGACTGTATCTCTTCATCATTAATACAGAACAGCAAACGTTGCTTTTCATCGACATCGACGGTAGCCACCGGATCGGCTGCTTCACCGGAATAAACCATCTTGATGGCTTTGCCACCAAGTGTACGACGAATCACGGATGGACGCCCTGCTTGAAGTGTTTGTTTGTGAACATAAAACTCATCAGGATTGACTGCACCCTGCACTACAGTCTCACCCAGGCCATAACTGCCGGTAATGAAAACCACTTCATCGAAGCCGCTTTCCGTATCCAGTGAGAATGCCACACCGGCACTGCCGATATCGGAACGCACCATCTTTTGAATACCGGCTGACAGGGCAACTTCTTCATGATTGAACCCCTGGTGTTCGCGATAGGCAATGGCACGGTCATTAAACAGCGAGGCAAACACTTCACGGATCGACTTTTTGATATTGTCCAGCCCGGCAACGTTTAAATAGGTTTCCTGTTGACCGGCAAATGATGCATCAGGCAAATCTTCAGCGGTTGCCGATGAACGCACCGCCCAGCTGACTTCGGTACCATATTCTTGTTCCAGCCTGGCGTAGGCTTCATCAATGGCCTGTTCCATGGAGGGTGGATAACTGACTTCCATGATCCACTGACGGATAGCTGCACCGGACTTTTGCAGGGCAGCAACATCTTCTACATCAAGTTCCTGTAATTCTCCGGCGATACGCTGATCGAGATTTTCCTGTGCCAGAAACTCACGGTATGCATCAGCCGTTGTCGCAAAACCACTCGGTACCGAGACACCCAGTGGTGCAAGGTTTTGCAGCATTTCACCGAGAGAGGCGTTCTTGCCGCCAACCTTGCCAACATCATCCATACCGAGTTGTTCAAGTGGAATTACGTATGTAGTCATTTTATTTCACCGTTAATAAATAATAATCAGGCGTAACCGATTCTTTCACGGCTCACACCCAGTTTCTTGACTACCTTACTGGCAATCTCTTCAATTGATGTTTCGGTAGAATCAAAAACCGGAATATCAAATCGCTTAAACATGCTTTCAGCCATCGCAATTTCCTGCTGGCAAACGTCCAGCGATGCATAATGACTGCCTGGCCTGCGCTTCTTCCTGATCTTGCTGAGAGGCACCGGCTTAATGGTCAGGCCAACCAGCTTATCCTGGTATGGTTGCAGGTACTTTGGCAGATCATCATTTAGCAAATCATCATCAGTGAGTGGATAATTGCTGGATTTTAATGAAAAGTTCATTGCCAGAAAAAGACTGGTTGGCGTTTTTCCACAACGTGACACACCGACCAGAATCAGGTCAGCATCATCGTACTGGTCCGGTCTGACACCATCATCATGAGAGAGAGAATAATCAATCGCATCCAGTCTCACCAGGTAGGCATTCTGTCCATGAATGGTTTTGGAAATTCCCATCTTGTGTGCAGACTCCATGCCCAGCGATTCTTCCAGCGGTCCTAGAAAAGTATGAAACAGGTCGATAACCAGTCCATTGCACTTATCAATGATTTTCTGCTCATTTTCTTCAACCAGAGAACTGATAACGATAGGTTGTTGTCCAGAACGCTCAGCAACATGATTAATATGCTGCACAGCTTGTACAGCCTTGACCGGCTTGTCGATAAAGGCAAGTGTTACCGTTTCAAACTCCAGTTTGGGGAATTGCGCCAGCAAGCTCTTGCCATAGGTTTCGGCCGTCAGTCCTGTACGATCTGAAACGAAAAACACCGTTCTCAAATTTGGCGAGCTGTTACTGATTTCTGACTCCTTTGTCTTCGGTTTTACAGATAGCGCGATCTGTTCTGAATACTCATAAAGATAGCAGATCACCAAACTCTGTTTTTATCGTCGGCATTTAGCCGCAAATGACTCTTTTATTTAAATTTTTAAGGAAATTAGGACATTAACCCTAGTATTAATCAATCAGATATCTTAAATTTAAGATATTCAAGTTTTCAATAAGAATAAGATTCAAACGGGGATCGATAAATGGCAAAGAAATCCGGCACTGTTTACTACAAACAAAACCGCCTAAAACAACTGCGCGCCTTCTGCATGACAGCAAAAACCGGCAGTATTTCTCTGGCAGCAGAAGCCCTGTTTCAAAGTCAGCCCACAGTTACCCTGCAAATCCAGGCACTGGAACGTGAAATGAAGATCACCGTGTTCGAGCGTCGTGGTCCCAATATCTCACTCACACCGGAAGGTGTCGTGCTGTTGCAGATTGCCCAACCTCTGGTCGATGGAATCGAAGGTCTCGAAGAAAACTTCCATGCCCACTATGGTCGACTTGATCATGGCGAAATCAATATTGCCGCCGGTGAATCGACCATCCTTTACATCATGCCCCAATTCATCAAAAAATTTGCAGAGACCTATCCGGGTATCCAGATCAAACTGCACAATGTCACCGGGCGAGATGGTATGGCCATGCTGCGTGCTGATGAAGCCGACCTTGCGATCGGTTCTATGCTGGAGGTACCTGACGATATTATCTATCGTCCCTCACTTTTCTACAGTTCCACATTGATTGCGCCTGAGAAGCATCCGTTATCTAAAAAGAAAAAAATCACATTGGACAATATTGCTCAGTATGGACTGATACTGCCTCCGCGCCATCTTGCCACTTGGCGGATGCTGGAAATGGTATTTGGGCAGCATGGCTCAAAATTTCATGTTTCACTGGAAGCTGGTGGCTGGGAGATTATCAAGAAA
>JABDQZ010000174.1 GCA_013041975.1 Gammaproteobacteria bacterium | reverse complement strand
ACATAATAGCTATCAGGATAAAGATCATTTCGCCTGCATACATGTTGCCGAACAGACGCAGTGCCAGTGAAATTGGCTTGGCGATCAGGCTGACAAATTCGAGCAGGAAGTTAATTGGGATGAATATGGCATTGACTACAGGGTTCTTGGAAGCAAATGGTTGTAATGTCAGTTCACCGACAAAACCGCCAATACCTTTCATCTTGATACTGTAATATAAAACCAGCATGAATACACCGATCGCCATTCCGAATGTTGCGTTCGGATCAGTCGTCGGTACAACTTTCATATAAACATGATGCGGATCTGCGCCAAACAACATCTCGGCGCCCTTGGCTGTTAGCCAGGGAATCAGGTCAACAGGAACAAGGTCCATGGCGTTCATCAGGAAAATCCAGATAAAGATGGTCAGCGCCAGTGGAGCAACCAGGTCATTACGAGCGGTGAAAGAACCGCGTACGCTGGTATCGATAAACTCAACAATACATTCAGCAAAATTCTGCAGGCCTGCGGGAACACCTGCGGTGGCAGTTTTTGCCGCTTTGATAAAGAAAAACAGAAACAGGATACCCAGGCCGATTGACCAGAACATGGTGTCAACATGAATTGCCCAGAAACCCATTTCCTTGGCTTCTTCAGCAGTATGAGCCAGGCCCCAGTGACCATCAGGAAATTTACCATAAGTAAGGTTGGTAAGATGATGCCTAATATATTCGGATGATGTCAGGGTATCGCCGGCCATTGTGTTGTCTCAATCACCTGTTATTTATTAGTAAGACAGGTACTACCTGCATAAAAAAATAAACCAGTATTAATGTTGCAAAGCTCAGGGGCTGTACATTTAACACCACCAGCGCGAATGCTGCTATGCCAAATATCAATTTAGCCATTTCTGCGCCGTAAAACCTCGCTACAATTTTTTCCGGTTGCTGCGCACGGTACTGTCTGAAAACCAGTGCAAACATCAGCACGCTGGACACAAATGCAATGGCTCCCCCAAGAAATCCCGAGAAACTTACCGTCACACCCAGAGGCAACAATAACAAAGGTATCAGTACAAGAAATGCGAACTGTAAAAGCAGCAGCTTTCTGGCTTCTCCTGTTTTCTGAACCTGCATGCCTGAACCTGCAGCAGCGTAAAAATCCCGCGAAGTATATTCGGGCTCTGCTATAAGGTCAATCTAGCGTCCAATAAAAAAATACTTTGGGCTTTATATTGTCGACATTTTAAACGCTGTTTGCTGTTACCCGCTTAAATACTTTTTTTTATTTCATATTCAATTAGTTATTTACAATATTATAGCCCATGAAGCGCTGTTTTCCCTTTAAACTTCCTAATCACATGAAATTATTTAATACAAACTATGCTCACAATAAATATTACTGAATGTGGTCAATAATGCCATCGAGTTCATCAAGGCTGTTATAACCGATCACCAGCTGCCCCTTGCCACTGGCTGACTGTTTTATTTCAACCTTTGCACCCAGTTTTTCAGATAAATTGTTCTGCAGGCGTAATACATCCGGATTCATTTTGGTTTTTGTTACCTTTTGTGACTCCGGCTTCTGGCTGGTTTCAGAAATACCCTGCATCCTGCGCACCAGCTTCTCTGTTTCACGCACCGATAAGCCCTGATCGAAAACCTGTTTCGCGGCCTTGTGCTGGTCTGATTCTTTCAATCCGAGAATAGCCTTGGCGTGGCCCATATCCAGCTGACTTAATTCGAGCATTTTTTTCACCGGTTCTGACAGTTCCAGTAAACGTAAAAAATTAGTGACCGAGGTCCTTGATTTACCCACAGCCTTGGCGATCTGTTGATGTGTCAAACCGAACTCATTAAGCAAACGGTGTAAAGCATTGGCTTCTTCAAGCGGGTTAAGATCATCACGCTGTATATTTTCGATGAGCGCCATCGCCATCGCTGCCTGGTCATCCACCTCATGAATAACCACCGGAATTTCCTCAAGCGAAGCAAGCTGGCTGGCTCGCCAGCGACGTTCGCCAGCGATAATTTCATAACGTCCATCATCAATCGGACGCACGATGATGGGCTGGATTACACCCTGGGCAGCAATGGAATCTGCCAGTTCCTGTAATTTATCCTGGTCGAAATTTCGCCGCGGCTGGTATTTTCCGCGCTGGATCAGGTCGATAGGTAATGTCCTGAGTATTTGGCCAACTGGTGAATCATCTGTTGCTTCAACGGATGCTTCGACAGGACGCACTTCCTTTGCTGATCCACCCAACAGGGCATCAAGCCCTCTGCCAAGACCTCTTTTTTTTGCTGCCATATTCCGTTCCGTTATCAGGCTGTTTCAGCCGCTGGTTTTCTGTTTTTTCTCATTAGTTCACTGGCCAGTGCCAAATAGGTAATAGCACCACGCGATGCTTTATCATAATGCAGTATTGGCATTCCATGACTGGGAGCCTCGGCGACACGAACATTTCTGGGAATAATGGTTTTGAAAACCTGGTCGCCAAAATGATTGATCAACTGGGTTGATACCTGGTTGGCGAGATTATTTCGCAGATCATGCATGGTACGCAAAATACCCTCTATACCCAGGTCTGCATTCATATGTTCCTGAACCTGTTCAACAGTTCTTAACAAGGCTGATAAACCTTCCAGGGCATAATATTCCGTCTGGATTGGAATCAGAACGCCATCTGAGGCTACCAATGCATTGAGCGTGAGCATGTTTAGTGAAGGAGGACAGTCAATCAGAATATAATCATAGCGATCTTTTACATTTTCGAGAGCCAGTCGCAGACGTTTTTCTTTCATCGTTGCAGACATCAGGCCGACTTCAGCCACCGTCAAATCGCTATTTGAAGGCAGGACATCATAACCTGCTGCTTCAGCACGCAGCACGGCTGCATCAAGCTGACATTCACCCATGATGGCTTCACAGGCAGATAATTCAAGTTCATGTTTATCGACACCACTACCCATGGTGGCGTTTCCCTGCGGATCAAGATCGACCAGCAATACCTTGAACCTGTAATACGCCAGAGACGCCGCCAGATTGACCGTGGTAGTGGTCTTGCCAACACCGCCTTTCTGATTTGTTACTGCGATTATGCGTCCCATTTACGATTGATCCTAAAGATTGAATTATTATTTTCTGACCGGGACTGTTAATAATAGCGACTCATTGCAAATAGTGGTAATAAAAATTTGCCTGCAGCAAATTTTAATGCCCAAAGAGAGCCTGCAGGGTGAGGCCCGGGGATGGGCCGAATAATAATTCGTCAGCGACAAATTTTCAGGAGATGACGCTCAGCATGAACAAACGGAACGTTCAGGGTTTGTGTATCAACCTGATAGCCGGATTTTTGCAGAAATTCGATCTCATCCCCGGGTAATGCTCCTTTCATTGCCAGTAATTGCGTTTTATCTGACAACTGTTTTTCCAGCAATTTCACCATGTTGTCGAGACCGGTAAAGGCACGGGAAGTTATCTGCCCGAAGCTGTTGTCAGCCTCCAGTGACTCAATTCTTGCCTGCACTGCCTGTGCATTTTTCAAGTCAAGTTCCATGATCGCCTGGCGGCAAAAGCGGACTTTTTTGCCATTGCTGTCCAGTAAAGTGACCTGAATATCCGGAAAACAAATGGCCAGAGGAATTCCTGGAAGTCCCGCTCCACTTCCAACGTCCAGCAGGGTCCGTGTATTGATAAAGGGCGCAATAGACAGGCTGTCGAGCAGATGCAGGCTCACCATTTCATTGATGTCGCGAACGGCTGTCAGATTAAATTTTTGATTCCATTTTTCCAGCAGTTGCAGATACTGAAATAAAGCGCCTTCCTGCTGTTCGTTGACAGCAAGCCCGAGCTCCAAGATTCCTTTATGCAGTTTTTCCCTGGGAGTCACGGCTTGTAGCTCTGATCAGGCGGATTTCTTTTTGAGGTGAATCAGTAACAGTGAAACAGCCGCCGGTGTCACACCAGGAATACGTGCTGCCTGACCGAGGGTTTCCGGTCTTGATTTAAGCAGTTTTTCACGCACCTCATTTGAAAGTCCTTTTACATTTTCAAAATCAAAATGTTGTGGCAGCTTAAGCGCTTCGTTTTGTTTCTGACGGACAATTTCATTTTTCTGACGGTCGATATATCCGGAATATTTGGCCTGTATTTCAACCTGCTCGGCCTCGGCCTGATTTTGCAAACCCGGACCAATGCCATCAAGTTTCATCAGCTCTTGATAACTGACATTTGGTCTCGCCAATACATCTGCGGCTTTTGCATCGCGCTGGAATTTTTCACCACTTAAAGCATTCAGTATTTCCTGAGGATAATCCGCTGTCTTGATCCATAAAGATGACAGACGCTGCTGTTCTTTTTCAATGGACTGTCGTTTGTTATCAAAAAATTCCCAGCGTTCATCATCGACCAGGCCAAGTTCGCGTCCTTTTTCGGTGAGACGCAAATCCGCATTGTCCTCACGCAGTAACAGGCGATATTCAGCGCGGCTGGTAAACATACGGTAGGGTTCCATGGTACCCTGGGTAATCAGGTCATCAACCATCACGCCGATATAAGCTTCATCCCTGGATGGGCACCAGCCGTCCTGTTCCCGTATTTTCAGTACCGCATTGGTACCTGCCAGCAAACCTTGCGCTGCGGCCTCTTCGTAACCGGTGGTACCATTTATCTGTCCGGCAAAAAACAGGTTATTAATGAATTTTGTTTCCAGTGAATAGCGTAAATCACGTGGATCGAAAAAATCATACTCAATGGCGTAACCGGGACGGGTAATACGCGCATTTTCAAATCCTTTCATTGAGCGAACCAGGTCCCATTGCACGTCAAAGGGCAGGGAAGTTGAAATGCCGTTGGGGTAGACCTCATTGGAAGTCAGTCCTTCAGGCTCAATAAAAATCTGGTGACTGTCACGATCGGCGAAGCGAACAATCTTGTCTTCAATCGAAGGGCAATAGCGTGGTCCAACGCCTTCTATGACTCCGCTATACATGGGTGAACGAGACAACCCCTGCTGGATAATGTCGTGCGTCTTTTGATTGGTACGCGTGATATAGCAACTGATTTGTTCAGGGTGATCCGCTGAACTGCCCATGTAGGAAAATACCGGTACCGGGCTATCTCCAGGCTGTGCCTGCAAACCAGTGAAATCGATGGAACGTATATCAATACGCGGTGGTGTACCGGTTTTCAGTCTTTCTACATTGAAGGGCAATGCTCTTAATGTTCTCGACAACGCATTGGCTGGTGGATCACCTGCACGGCCGCCCTCATAGTTCTCCAGCCCGATGTGAATGCGCCCTCCCAGAAAAGTTCCTACAGTCAGCACCACGCTTTGCGCATGAAACTTCAGACCCATCTGGGTGATAACACCTCTGATCATATCGTTTTCGATGATCAGGTCGTCAACCGCCTGTTGAAAAATATGCAGATTTGGCTGATTCTCAAGTATCTTTCTGATTGCCGCTCTGTATAAAACACGATCGGCCTGTGCTCTGGTTGCGCGTACAGCCGGCCCTTTTCGGGAATTCAGAATACGAAACTGAATTCCGGCCTGATCGGCAGCTTTAGCCATAGCTCCGCCCAGTGCATCAATCTCCTTGACCAGGTGGCCTTTACCAATCCCGCCAATTGCCGGGTTACAACTCATTTGCCCCAGTGTTTCGATATTATGCGTCAGCAGAAGTGTACTGGCACCCATACGCGCAGCCGCCAGCGCCGCTTCAGTCCCGGCATGGCCACCACCGATTACAATCACTTCATATTCTTCTACACTATACATGACCATTATTTTACGCTGTTCGCTTTAACGAGCACAGTCCCTGTAAAGATTTTCATTACTATTTATAATTTTGCTATGAATTCCAATGAACTATTGTCCGCTATTATTGACCAGGCTTCCGGTATATTGCTTGGAAAGCAGCAGGCGATTCGACTGTCACTTTGTACCCTGTTGAGCAAAGGGCATTTGCTGATTGAAGATTTACCCGGTGTAGGAAAAACTACGCTGGCGCATTTACTGGGTCAACTGATCGGACTTGATTTCCAGCGTATTCAATTCACCAGCGACCTGTTACCGGCAGACATTCTGGGCGTTTCTATCTACGAAAGAAATTCTGAAAGTTTCATTTTTCACCAGGGCCCTGTTTTCAGTCAGTTGCTGCTTGCCGATGAAGTCAACCGTGCAACCCCAAAAACCCAGAGTGCATTGCTTGAAGCCATGGAAGAAAAACAGGTTACCATTGATGGCAACACCCACCAGTTACCCAAACCCTTTTTTGTGATAGCCACGCAAAACCCGGCAACCCAGATTGGAACTTTTCCTTTACCGGAATCCCAGCTTGACCGATTTTTAATGTGCATCCATATCGGCTATCCCGATATGGATTCTGAACGGGCCCTGCTGGAAGGGGATGATCGACGCGAAATGCTTACCAGCATAAAACCGGTAATCAGTCCCGAGCAGTTTATCAGCCTCCAGAAACAAGCGTCTGACATTTATGTCTCTCCGGCACTGCTTGATTATTGCCAGGCTATTCTGAAATACACTCGCCAGAACAACCTTTTCAGACACGGTCTGTCACCACGAGCCGGACTGGCATTATTGAATGCCGCCAAAAGCTGGGCCATGATTGAAAACCGTAGTGAAGTTATTCCGGAAGACCTTCAGGCTGTCATACCTGCCGTTGTTAACCACCGACTGATACTTCAACAGGATGTAAGTTTCGATGATGCCGGTCAACAGATACTGGAACATGTCGTTATTCCCTGATAGCAATCCTGGCATTTTCTCTGCCATTCGTTCCAGAAGCTTTCAGAACCTGTTTCGTTCGGCAGAAACCGATAAAGATGGTCACATGCTGATCGGTCCGAAAAAAATCTATATTTTACCCACACGCTTTGGACTGATGTTTGGTGCCCTTGTTATTGCCATGCTACTTGGCTCTATCAACTACGCCAATAACCTGGGTTATCTGCTGACGTTCTTTCTCGCCAGTATTGGCATTCTGGCCATGAACCAGACCTGGTACAACTTGTTAAAACTGGACATCGCTTTTCTTCCGGTTAAACCCGGTTATGCAGGGCATCCCTTTCAGCTTGAGGTCCACATCACAAATTATCACAACCGTGCCAGAGGAGCGATACAGCTTTACAGTAAATCCGGCAAGGATGTCATCAGCCATAACATTAATGCAGATACCTCTGTGCTTTTCACTCTTTCTTTTAACGCTGCTAAACGCGGCTGGTTTTCAGTAAACGATCTTGTTTTATCCACGCAATATCCTTTTGGACTCTTTCGTGCCTGGGTTTATCTTAAAACAGATATCCGGGTTCTGGTCTATGCGAAACCTGCGTCAAAATGGGATGTGCCACGTACGGCGGTATATGCATTAAGTGCTCAGGGAAACAAGGGTATTGGTTCTGATGATTTTGTTTCACATCGTAACTATCGACATACTGACTCTCCAAAACAAATCGACTGGAAAATCTTTGCCCGCGAAAAAGGCCTGATGACCAAACAATTTGGTGGTGATCGTAATGAGCAGCTGTGGTTAAGCCTTGATCTGTTACCCGATGAACCACTAGAAAAATCTCTCTCAATGTTAACCCGTGCTGTGATTGATTCCGATAACGAAAGTGTTGAATATGGTCTGAAGCTACCCAAACAGGTAATACCTCTGGGACTGGGTATGCAACACAAGGCTGACTGTTTAAGGGCTTTGGCGCTGTTTGGAATAAAAACCGGTGATGAATAAAAGCTACCGCAAGATCAATTTCAGGATACTCGATAAGCAACAACATCATCTGCTTACGGCTTTTCTGTTTCTTGCAGCCCTTCCTCATTTTTTTAATCTGTCTTTGGCTATTAGCCTGTTCTTTTTTTCTATTCTGTTATTTCGGCTGGTTACCCGTTTGCTTTCTCACAGGGAGCATCCACGCTGGATGAATTATATTTTTCTGGTAACCGGACTGGTTATTGTTGTTTCTGAATACAGTGGCGTTATCGGGAAGGACTTTGGCGTATCCCTGCTGGTTGCCATGCTGTCATTAAAAATACTGGAAATTAAAACTTATCGAGATGCCTATGTTTTATTGTTTCTTACCGCCTTCATGCTCGTCACACATTTTCTCTATACCCAGGAAATGTTTATTGTCTTTTATGTTTTTACTCTGACTTTTTTAATGCTGTTTTTATTTATCTGGTTCAATCAACTACAAGAAAAAGTTTCCTTTTATCATTTGTTTTTAACCACGGGCAAAATTTCGCTTCAGGCGATACCGGTCATGGTGATCCTGTTTATTTTCTTTCCCAGACTTGATGGGCCTTTATGGGGCTTTGATCAACAATCCGGTCTTGCCGTCACCGGTATCAGTGGCAATATTTCACCCGGATCAATCAGCCAGCTCAGTAAATCCTCAGCCACAGCCTTCCGGGTAAAGTTTGATGATCCTGATCAAATTCCTGAACCTGAACTGCGTTACTGGCGGGGTCCGGTAATGGTTGAAACCGACGGTGTAAACTGGAAGGCTGAAGAAAAACCGCTTGCTGCTGAAATACGTTACCAATCTGCTGGCAAACCCGTTAGCTATCAAATCACAACTGAGGCCAGTAATCAGCATTGGGTTTTTGCTCTGGATCTTCCCGCAACAATACCTGAACAGACTTTTATTACCAAAGACTATGCGGTCAGAGCCAAAGAGAAAATACAGAAACGTATCTCCTATAATTTTATTTCCTATCCTGAATATCTTGCCAATACAACAACAACAGAACAACTAGATGCCTCACTTTCCTTACCCGGTGGGGTAACCAACAGAATGAGACTGTTTGTCGATACACTGAAACGTAGCAACCATTCAAACGAGGATTTCGTTAAGTCTGTATTGAATCATTTTAACACTGAAAATTTTGTCTATACGTTAAGCCCGCCACCGCTTACCGTAAACCCGACTGACGAATTCCTTTTTGAAACACGTAAAGGGTTTTGTGAGCACTATGCAACCAGTTTTGTATTGCTCATGCGAATTGGTGGAATACCCGCTCGCGTCGTAGCCGGTTATCAGGGAGGCGAATGGAATACCGCTGGTAATCATCTAATTGTACGCCAGTCCGATGCCCATGCCTGGTCTGAAATCTGGCTTGGCGATAAAGGCTGGGTCAGAGTTGATCCTACGACTGCTGTCGCACCTGAAAGGGTAGAGCGATCGATCGACCCTGAGCAGTTCCTGGAAGGTGCGCCTGTTGTTTTTAAAATCAGTTCTGAAGGAATGTTTGGAAGTTTCTTGAAGCAGGCTGTTTTTATGGCTGATGCATTGGATCTTAACTGGCATCGCTGGGTGGTTGGCTTTTCCCGTGAAAGACAAAACTATTTTCTTAGATCAACCGGGCTCGATTTTCTTGAGGGTTATAAACTGGGTCTCAGTTCGATTGTTTTATCTTCACTGGCTATTATCATCATGGTGATTTTATTCAGGGGAAAAATCACTGACCGTCGTGATCCTGCCAAAAAGCTCTGGGATAAATTTATCCGTAAACTCAACAAAAGAGGGGTGTCATGTAAACCTGCAGATGGTCCTCAAACGATTGCAAAAAATGCTGGGCAAATGCTCACTGAACAAAAAAGTTCAATTAACCTGATATCGCGCATGTATATCCAGGTTCGTTACGGAAAAAGGTATAGCCCTGAACAACTCAGGACTTTAAAAAAACTGATTTCTGAATTTTAGGTTTCTGTGCTGTCAGCTACAACGCTTTTAATTTAGATCAATTTGTTCTACTGCTACTTCCATTGGCCAATAGCACTGTAGTTGATTTTTATAAAACATTAAGTCACCAGTTGTTATAAATCTGTTTGCAGTACCGACTTTTGCAGGTATTTCGCAAGACTCAATTTTTCTTCTCAATTGTTCAGTCACTGCTTTTGCCGTATCTATTATTTCAATGTCTTCACCGGTAACTTCAATAATTTTTTGTTTCAATAATGGATAGTGGGTACAACCTAATACGATGGTATCAATACCTTTTTTAAGCAGGGGATTAATATATTGATGTAACAATTGGCTTGTTTTATCTGTATCAATTGCCATCGCTTCGACTAGCTCAACAAGACCGGGGCAAGGCTGTTCAATGACTTCGGTATCCGTTGCGAACCTTTCCAGTAAATTCATGTAGCGGCGACTTGCCAGTGTCATTGTTGTCGCAAGTATTCCTACTTTTTTCTTTACAGAGTTTTTTACTCCAGGCTTAACTGCTGGTTCCATTGCTACAATGGGTACAGAAAATTTTTCTCGGAGATGATCGACAGCCAGAGCGGTCGCTGTATTACAGGCCACCACAATTATCCGGCATCCTTTTTCAACAAGCTTCTGCGTAATCAGCACTGATCTTTCGATTATCTGTTCAGTAGTTTTCTCTCCATACGGCGTAAACGCACTATCGGCAATATAAATAAAATTGTGATCCGGCAACTGGTTCCTGATTTCCTTTAATACGGTAAGACCGCCAATACCTGAATCAAAGATGCCTATCACTCTGTTTCTCACTTGCCTATACAGAAACTCGAAAAAATCTTTCCAAGTAAATCGTCACTGGTAAACTCACCTGTAATTTCACTGAGTGCATTCTGGGTAAGACGTAATTCTTCGGCAAGAATTTCACCCGCCTGCGACTCATTTAATGCACGCTCAGCCTGATCCAGAGATTTTTTTGCTCTTTTCAGCACCTCAATGTGTCTTCGCCGAGCCAGAAATTCCCCGCTCTCTTCACCCCGGTATCCCATAACATTTTTTAAATGTTCACGTAGCAATTCCATACCATCGCCGGTTTTTGCAGATAGTGATATCTGTTTTTCATCTTCATTCCTTAGCGGTGTTTCATTCAGCTTATCGATCTTGTTTCTCAGGAATGTCACTGCCACATTTTCAGGCAGATTGGCATTGGCAAAACTCAGATGATCCGGGTCATTTTCCGCATCATAAACCCATAGAATATGATCTGCTTGTTGCAGTTGTTGTTGAGCCCGCCTTATGCCTTCTATTTCTACCTCATTGTCTGATTCACGAATGCCTGCGGTATCGATCAGATGAACAGGCATGCCATCGATCTGTATTTTCTCTCGCAAAACATCTCTTGTCGTACCTGGCACATTGGTTACTATCGCCAGTTCATTACCTGCCAGGGCATTCATCAAACTGGATTTACCAGCATTGGGTTGGCCTGCTATGACCAACGTCATACCTTCCTTGATCAGGCTTCCCTGTTTTGCCTTGTCCATCACCTCATCGAGCTTTGTTATGATGCGCTGTAAATCGTTCTGTACTTTTCCATCTGAAAGGAAGTCAATCTCTTCCTCGGGAAAATCTATCGCGGCTTCTACGTACATACGAAGGTGTATCAACTTTTCAACGAGTTCATGTATGTATTCTGAAAAGACACCCTGTAAAGAACGCGTCGCCATACGAGCAGCGGTTTCTGTTCCTGATTCAATCAGGTCAGCTAT
>JABDQZ010000172.1 GCA_013041975.1 Gammaproteobacteria bacterium | reverse complement strand
ACCGACACCGGTTGCCCGGATCACATTTTTCAAAGTGCGTTGTCTAATCATCTGAATATGGCCTCCAATAAAGCTGCTTCACGGGATTCTCCGGATAGCACCTAGGGATTTCCCTGTACTATAAACGAATCTTCGTTTTTTATACAAGCTTTTTATTAGCAATCAGGAAATTTAATCCTGCCACGTTTTCCGTCATTTTCTCAATCTGATGTTATTTTCAGTCAGCCTGCCTTCTCAAAAAGGCCGGAATATCAAGATAATCCATATCCCTTTCCACGGCCGCATCGACATAACGCTGAGCATCGCCTCTGGCAGTATTACCTACTCGCTGTGAGGCTGGCTTGTCGTACTCATTATAGTTTGGAGCACCCGAATCATCGCCAACAGCCTGGTTCAGGGGAGTCATTTCTTCAACTTTAGGTTCGACAACGCTCAATTCAGGCTTGACCGAGGTATCTCCCAGACCGGTAGCAACAACGGTTACACGCAACTCGCCCTGCATTTCAGGGTCAATCACAGTACCGACAACCACTGTGGCATCTTCATCAGCAAAATCACGTACTGTATTGCCTACTTCATCGAATTCACCAATCGCCAGATCCAGACCCGCGGTGATATTCACCAGAATTCCCTTGGCACCAACAAGATTGACATCATCCAGCAACGGACTCTGCACAGCCGCGGTTGCAGCCTCATGCGCACGGTTTTCACCGGAGGCAAAACCGGTACCCATCATTGCCATACCCATTTCAGACATGACAGTTCTTACGTCAGCAAAGTCGACGTTAATCAGGCCGGGACGGGTAATCAGCTCTGCAATACCCTGTACCGCGTTGAGTAATACATCATTGGCAGCGCAGAACGCATCCAGCAAAGACATACTCTTGCCCATGACTTCAAGCAGACGCTCATTAGGAATGGTAATCAACGAATCAACATGCCTTGAAAGTTCCTCGATACCCTGATCGGCAATCTTCATACGTTTTGGCCCTTCAAAAGGGAACGGCTTGGTAACAACCGCTACGGTCAGTATTCCCATTTCTCTGGCAACTTCAGCAACAACCGGCGCTGCACCGGTACCGGTACCGCCACCCATACCAGCGGTAATGAAAACCATGTCGGTATCCTTCAGCGTTTCAGCTATACGGTCTTTATCTTCCATCGCAGCCTGATGACCCACTGAAGGGTTGGCTCCGGCACCCAGACCTTTGGTCAGGTTGGAACCAATTTGCAACTGGGTTTTTACCTCGCTACTGGACAGTGCCTGAGCATCAGTATTGGCACAAATAAAATCGACACCTTCTATCGCTGCCTTGAGCATATGATTAACGGCATTGCCACCGCCACCTCCGACGCCGACAACCTTGATTACTGCATTACTTGGATCTACATCCATTAATTCAAACATTTCACCTTCCTCCGATTACATCTTAAGTGAATTAAAAATTTCCTTGGAACCAGCTTTTCATGCGGCTCCACATGGCTTTAAAGCCATTGTTAACCGGGGCATCACCGCCCCTTCCCTCTCGCGTGTTTTTCCCGAACAGCAACAGTCCCACTCCTGTTGCGTGAATAGGATTACGCACAACATCCACAAGACCGGTGACACCCTGGGGCACCCCAAGGCGTACCGGCATATGAAACACTTCTTCTGCCAATTCAATCAGACCTTCCATTTTGGAACTGCCGCCGGTAAGCACCACACCGGCAGCGATCAGGTCTTCAAAGCCACTGCGACGCAGTTCGGCCTGAATCAGCGTTAATAATTCTTCGTAGCGTGGTTCAACCACTTCCGCCAGCGTCTGGCGTGCCAGGCGTCTTGCGGGACGATCACCGATACTGGGTACTTCGATGGTTTCATCAGGCTTGGCCAGTTGAGTGAGTGCACAGGCATACTTGAGTTTTATTTCTTCAGCGTGTTGCGTGGGAGTCCGCAAGGCCACGGCAATATCATTGGTCACCTGGTCACCCGCTATTGGAATGACGGCCGTATGACGGATCGCACCTTCTGTGAAAATGGCAATGTCGGTTGTTCCACCACCGATATCAACAAGACAGACACCAAGGTCTTTTTCATCGCTTTCCAGCACTGAAAAACTTGAAGCCAGTTGCTCAAGAATCAGGTCTTCAACTTCCAATCCGCAACGACGCACACATTTAATAATGTTCTGTGCCGCGCTGACGGCTCCGGTAATCATGTGAACGCGAGCTTCCAGACGTACACCGGACATACCTATCGGATCATTGATACCTTCCTGGTTATCAATCACGAATTCCTGGGGCAGGATATGCAGAATTTTCTGGTCGGCTGAAATGGGTACGGCACGCGCAGCGTCGATAACGCGATCAATATCGCTAGCAGTAACTTCCCGGTCCTTGATAGCCACAATGCCATGCGAATTCAGACTGTTCATGTGGCTGCCAGCAATGCCGGCAAACACGGTTTCAATCGTGACTCCGGCCATCAGTTCGGCCTCTTCTACCGCTCTTTGTATAGACTGGACGGTTGACTCAATATTGACAACAACCCCTTTTTTCAATCCTCTTGAAGGATGCGAACCGATACCGATAATCTCGATCTCACCGTTCTCATCCTGCTCTCCAACAATGGCAACCACTTTCGAGGTACCGATATCCAGCCCGACAATGACGTTTTTATCTGCTTTTCTCGTCATTCAAACAGCCCCTTTACTTTTTTTCCATGAAACAGCTATACCGTAGCGATAGCGCAAATCGATATATTCAGGATTACCGCGTTGCGAGATTGCAACAAAATTATCAGCCAGACGCCGTAAACGATTTTTGATATCCATTCTGCCAATCGCAATATGCAGACCATTATCAAACGCAATAGACCAGGCTCCGCGCTTGTTGACATGCAACGTGGCTATCTTTAAACCCAGCCGTGCAAAACGCGGCTTCTCTCGCTTGAACAATTCAACTACTTCTACTGAACGATCATCCATGCCAATCAACACAGGTAGACCTTCAGGTAGCAATTCATTGGGCAAAAAGATTTCTCCACTGCCGGTAACCAGATGTTTATCGCCCCAGCGTGCGATGGCTTCCCTCTCGCGGATTTCCATGACGACCGTATCCGGCCAGATACGTTTGACACTGACCTCTTCAACCCATGGCAACTCATGCGCCTTGTTCATCACTGATTTCAGATCAATGTTGAAAAAACCACCGCTGACAACGCCGGCAACCGCATTTTCCAGCTCAGCTTTTTGCAGGTATTTCAACTCGCCATCGATACGCACCACTTTTACCGGCAGCGTTGCCGGGTTTATCAGCCAGCCGTGAAGTTGCCAATAAGCAAAGGCCAACATGAAAAAGGCAAACAGCCCAAAGGCGACCGAGCGCGCAATCATTTCTGAACGCTCCTGCTTTTTGCGTGTTTTTTGGGCAACTTTTTTATTTATAGCCTTTGCCATTTAACTCACCGTCTGTTCCAGTATTTTCCAAACCAGTTGTTCAAAGTTGATGCCAACGGCATTCGCTGCCATCGGCACCAGACTGTGGCTGGTCATACCCGGTACACTGTTAACTTCAATGAACCAGGGGTTGGATTCTGCATCAACCATCAGATCGACACGTCCCCAGCCACTGGCACCCGTTGCATCAAACGCGGCTTTTGCCAGTTGCGCGAATTTTTGTTCCGTTCCTTTGTCCAGGCCACTGGGGATATGGTACTGCGTGGTATCCAGTTCATACTTAGCTTCGTAATCGTAAAACTGATTGGCAGTTTCCAGTCGAATCATCGGCAGTACACGATCACCCAGAATCGATGCCGTGTATTCCTTGCC
>JABDQZ010000161.1 GCA_013041975.1 Gammaproteobacteria bacterium | reverse complement strand
GTTGGTAAAGGTGGCATTGGTATCGGTGGCGCCTACGGAAAAGGGGTTGTTTACTCCGGTGGCAAACGCATTGGCTACAGTGCCTTGAAACAGGTCACCATCGGTTTTCAGCTGGGCGGTCAGGCCTACAGTGAGCTGATTTTCTTCAAGGACAAGGCTACACTGGATCGTTTCAAGTCAGAAAAAATCGAATTTGATGCGCAGGTATCCGCGGTGGCTGTTACCACCGGGGCTTCTGCCAACGTGGATTACTCCTCCGGTGTCGCGGTATTTACCCTGGCAAAAGGTGGGCTGATGTATGAAGCCAGTGTGGGTGGGCAGCATTTTTCATTTGAGACGAAATAACCTGCACTATCAGCCCCGCCTGCGCGAGGCTGAATCCCGGGAAGCAATTCCCCTGAAATAAATAGTGGCTTTAGCCTGTCCTTATTACTATGAAACGTCTACTGTTATCGCTGCTATTCATATCAACCTTGTTATTTCAGCCATGGCTTGTTGCCGAGACTCTGCGAGTCGATGCCCAGTGGCTCAAACAGAATTTTGATCCATCCACCATGGTTATTGTGGATACCCGTTCAACAGCAGACTTTGAAATTTCTCATATCCCCAATGCAGTCAACCTGCACGAAGAACTGACCTATCAGGACAAGAAAAGTGGCGGGCTTATCGCCCCACCCAATGTGATTCAAGACATTCTAAGAGAGCGCGGTATTGACACCCATAAAACCGCAATCGTGTATGACGATGGCAACCTGATTACGGCAGCAAGGGTTTTCTGGACTCTTGAAGTGTATGGCATCAAGCAGGTACGAATATTAAACGGCGGTTTTGCTGACTGGCTAAGTCATGGCTTTGATGTCTCTGACAGACCACTCAAACCAAAGGTCAGCAACTATGTTCCACAAGTTGACCATCGCCGTATAGCCAGCAAGTTTTCCACGCGCCTGGCTTCAATCAACCCGAAACAATCACTGATTGATGCTCGTGATACATCCGCCTACCGGGGTGAAACATCGACGGCGAAACGCTTTGGACACATTCCGTCTGCAATGAATATTGCCGTGCATGAGCACTTTGAAAAACAGGATAATGATGCGAATCATTTGTTGTCACTCGATGCACTGGCAGCACTCTATAAAGGTGTACCCAAAGATGAGAAAGTGGTGCTTTACTGTGAAGTCGGCGCGGTATCTTCGACCAACTATCTCGTGTTGCGTGAACTTGGCTATGATGTGGCCAACTATGATGCCTCATGGCGCGAATGGGGTAATGACCTTTCTCTACCGATAGAAAAATAATAACAACTAAATGTGGAAATCCATCAGCATACGCTGGCAACTGATTGCGTTAATGACACTGGCCCTGGTATTGATTGAACTCTCAATCCTGAGCATTGATTATTACGCCGATATCAAGCAACGCAAACTGATCGCCATTGAGCAGGCTGATACGCTGAGTTTTGCGTTGCAGCATGACCTTGTACGTGCCGTTATTGACCCCAAGGCCGATACCTTTTCCGATATCTCTTTTCGCGTCAGTGGTTTTGAGCCAGTGATGATGATGGCGGTATTTGACGGACAGATGATAGAAATGTTCCGTTATGTACATGAAGGATTTTCACCTCCTGAGGATCTGGAGCTGGCAGCACCGCAACAACCGGTTTTTTCCGAACGATTCCTGCATATCAAACACCCTCTGGTCGTCGACGGTTATCAGTTTGGTGAAATCTTTTTCCTCATTGACCTGTCTCAATACCGCACCGGTATACAGGAACAGTTAACCAACAAGATCATCATCTTCATGCTGCTATTAGCCATCACCCTGCCGCTGGCCTGGTGGATCAGTAATAATTACACACGGCCATTTTCAACACTGGCTGAAGCGATGAAAAAAGCCAATCCCAAGCAGTTGTCTTTTCCGAGTATTGAAACCGATTCAAAAAATGAAATCGGCACTTTATACAAAGGCTATAACAGGCTGACGGCAGAAATTTCAATCGCCACACGTCACCTGAAATACATAGGTGAGCATGACGCATTAACCGGTTTGCTCAACCGTTATGTCATTGAGCAGAAAATTGCGGAGTGCCTGAAAGCTGAATTTCATCAAGCCAATGTCATTGCCCTGCTGGATATTGACCAGTTTAAACTGGTCAATGATGATGCCGGGCATAGGGCTGGCGATGAACTGCTGAAACAGTTAGGCCATATTCTTTCTGAGACCATTCAATCACCGGCTTCAGTTGCCCGGGTTGGTGGTGATGACTTTTTGATTCTGTTACCGGATACCCCTGAAACAACAGGAATCACCAAAATTGAAAAACTGATCGGTGTAGTGGATGACTTTCGCTACACCTGGGAAGACAAGATTTTCAACATAACGGCCTGTGCTGGGCTGGTGGTTTTCAAACCCTTCGAATACACCCCGGCTTCTTTGGCTATTGCCCTGGATACGGCCTTTTACGCGGCAAAGAACAAAGGCCACGGCCAAGTTTATATTTACAGCGCCGATGATGAACAAAGTCAGCAATACAGTTCGGACGTGCAGACAGTGGCTGTCATCAAGGATGCCCTGGAAGATGGCGTTGCCCGCTTTGAACTCTGGGCGCAGGCAATAGTGCCTTTACAGGAACAGACGGATGAATGCAGCTATGAAATCCTGCTGCGCCTGAAAAATGCCGACGGACAAATGGTCTACCCTGATGTTTTTCTGCCTACCGCCAATCGCTATCAGTTAATGGTGGCCGTGGACTCCTGGGTATTGTGGAAATACCTTGAAACAGTCACCGTCAATCCACGGCACATGGTAAAACTGGCATTCGTCAATATCAATCTGGGTGGCGCGACACTGAACCACCCTGAATTTCAGGCAAAAATACGCGAAGCCATCGACAGCTTTGATTTTCCCTGGCACAAACTGGTACTTGAAGTCACGGAAACATCGGCTGTTGGTAACCTTGCCCAGGCCTCTGACTTTATCCACTACTGTCGAAATCTCGGCATCCGTGTTGCACTGGACGATTTTGGCACCGGCATGGCGTCGTTTGAATACCTCAAGCATTTACCACTGGACGTAGTAAAAATCGACGGCAGTTTCGTGCGTGACATGCTGGATGACCCGGTCGATCACGCCATGGTCAGTTACGTGAATGAAATCAGCAAGTTGCGTAACCAGGAAACCATTGCAGAGTTTGTTGAGCTGCAGGGACACGCCGATGAACTGAAAAAAATCGGTATTGATTATGGGCAGGGCTATCATCTGGAGAAACCCAAACCCCTGGCAGAATGGTTTTAAAATTTGGGCTTTCTGTTTTAAGTGGTTGTTACCAAACAGTTAAAACGATTTCGGATCAACTTGCGACTGTCTGCAATGACCATTTTTAAACGAATTTCAGATTTCCCTTGTACGATCAGCCGAAATAGCTGGAAGCTGACAGGTTAGACTTTTGACCCATCGAGCAGGATTTGCTGAAAAGTAGAAGTAGACTAATTCTAGATAATTGCTGCTTTAGACTGCGGTCAAATAAAAACTGTGACTGCTACGCTGAAATAATAATGGATGACATGGGGTGAGGGTTAGTAACTCATAATCGGCAGGTCTGGCGTTTAAGCCGCCCGTGGTCTGCAGCCTAGTATTTCTAACTTACCTGTTTAATACCTTACATAAAATATGGTCTTAAATGCCATATTGCACAGATTTCTATTAATACTAGACTCTAATAATATTCACTCAGGTAACAATACCTGATCCAGTAGATTTATTGCAGCAAACGGTCGACTCAATGACAAAACTTTTTCGTTACCTACTTGCCAGCACATTTTTTATATCAGCAACCGTGAATGCTGAGGTGGCCACTGTCTGCGATGCTGGCTGTGATCATAACACTATCAAGGACGCGGACTTCGCTACTTCCCTTGGTGCGATCATTCAGGTTAAGACAGCCAAAACTTACAACGAACATGACTTAACCTTGAGTGGAAAAACGCTGATTTCAGATGGTGGACCAGCCGCATATATAATCAATGGATCCGGTTGTATGAATAATGTTGTCTCAACCGGAGCAGGTGGCAGTATAGAAGGTTTTACCATTACAGGTTGTCAGAAAACTGGCACTTCGAACAATGGAGCTGGCCTGGTTTCTAACGGTAATACTAATT
>JABDQZ010000152.1 GCA_013041975.1 Gammaproteobacteria bacterium | reverse complement strand
ATTGGTCGGGCGTTCGAATCGCCCACGGCCCACCATACAAAACAAAGGCTTAGCATTTTCGGTGCTAGGCCTTTTTTTTAGTCCAGATTTATTTCATAACGGCGCTATTTTCCGCAATACATTCCACTGGATTTATCCACTGGTAGGACCTCTGTCTAAAATCAAGACATTATTTATCTGCATAAGACACTACCTGTCATTAGGCGCTGTCATATCGGAAATACTTCTGACAAGATGCAAAAAAACCAATAGAGCGAAAAAAGAAAGAGACAATGATCACGGCCATCAGTCAGGAATTTGCTATGAGAAGTAGCCTAATAGAGGCTCATCGTGACCCAAAATGTGCCAGGTTGACTTGATTCATCAAGCCAGAATAATTAAATAAAAACAATAATATAGACGTAAAAAACAGGAAACTAATAGGCAATACCTATTGTTTTTATCATTTAAAACGATAGAAGTTTTTATACCTTTTCGGTAAATAACCGAGTAAATTACTCAGTAATTCTTGTTGACCAACCTGTTAGGAGAGCAATTATGAGAATTTCTACCAAAAGCCGTCATGCAATTACAGCTATGCTGGAACTTACGCTGCAGGATCGCCCTATGAAACTGTCGATGATATCGGACAACAATGCAATCTCTTTGTCTTATCTGGAGCAGATTTTTGCTTCCCTGCGACTAAAAGGTCTTGTCAAGGGTCAACGTGGTCCCGGTGGTGGTTACGTTCTGGGAAAGCAAGCAGCAGAAATCTCTATCGCTGAAATCATCAGTGCCGTAGATGAATGGGTCGAATACGCTTTCAGCAAGCCAAAAATGGTTGTCACGGCATCCCATGCACTCACTACCCAGACCCTGTGGAATGACCTGAGCCACCAGATTTACGATTTTCTGGATGCAACTTCCCTGGCTGATATTGTCGCCAACGCTTCTGCTTACCAGGGGCTTATGGACGAAGCTGCCTGATTTCTTACCCTTCCGGGCTGTTACAAGCCGGTTGGGTAAAAAACCCCCCAAATCCGGTACCTGACTGGCAATAGTATTGCTGGCAGGAATTCTGCCTGTTTGTTGTTAGCCGTTGAGATCCAACAAAAATAGCGTATAAACGGCATTCAACCATGCAGAATCACAGTGTTATCTTCTTAGACTACCCATTCTTCAACTTCAAAAATTGATCATAGTAGAAACATTAGGAATACTATGGTTTACTGTCAGGCAAACCTTTCTGGGTGCTTCTAAATGTTTAGAGATGTCATGTTGATAACTCCAGGCATGGGATTTATTTCCAATTGAATATTCCATTTCCATGACTAGAGAATATGAAGTTCAGCGTTACGGTTCATATTTCCGTGGATGGTGTCAGGCCTTTGGACTGCATGAATCGGTTCTCAATGAGAAAAAAGACTCTTACTGGTTATTTTCAGAGCATCAAGTGGGATTCTTGCTTAAACCTCAACTGAGACGACTGCTCTTGAAAAACATCTTGAGGAAAAGGGATACGCCCATATTATCCATCAATAAAGATTACGCTCATATTGGCTCTTTTTATCATGAGTTTGTTTGTGCAGGAGATAAACAAGGTTACGATGCAATAAAGAAAATACTGAATAAAACAAAAAATAGTTATCTTTATTTAACAAGTCATTTTACATATGGCACTGATGCCAGAATTCTGACGCTCTCAAGTGTAAAACCAATGTACATACTTTATAAAGAAATTGGATGCATTTCTGTCATGCTGGATTAAAAAATCTTCCATTATTATTCTCTTCGAGGTCAATTTCACACAACCTCCTGCATAAATATAAAAATCCGTACCTGGTTTTTCCACACAACCAAACGCCCCAAATGACTAACCGCTGACAAGCAGACAATTCATTATCATTAGCTTATCCTCAGTAACCTGAATATTAAACATTTTAAGGATGTCTCATTGTGTCGAAAATAGAATTTTCCAAAGAAGAAAAAGAATTACTCGTGAGAAAAATTCAGTCTTATATGGATGATGAGTTGAGTTTTGAAATTGGACAGTTTGATGCTGAGTTTCTTTTGGATTATTTCTCAGAAGAGATGGGCACCTATTATTACAACCGTGGCCTGGAAGATGCGAGATTAGTCGTTGAGCGTAAACTCGAAGCTATTGATGAAGATATTTACGCAATAGAAAAACCTACTGAATTTAGTAAATAGTGGACGCCCACAAGAGGTTTTTGGGTGAGGTAGTTACTGAAAAGCGGTCGCATGCTGCATATATCTGTTTGAGTTTGTAGATAGAGCTTTATTGGACTTTTAACTCCTCCAGACACCTAACGACATCGTCAGACAACATATAGAACTCAGGTTCATGAAATTGAGCTTTTTCAACTTCACCCTGTTGAAACAAGGTCAAAATTGTCCCTGCTGTGGCATGGAATTCTTTATGCACTTCTCGTAGTTGATTATAGTAAGGATTATCAGAATAAGCATCAGAATCATGAGAATAAATCCACCTGCCTAACTGACAGTGATGATCATTCGAAATGACAGAGGGTAATGCAAACTCTTTTGAGCTTTTGTTAAAGAGAGACTCAACCATTGACCTCCAGAGGAGATGCTGTTTTATTTCTTTGTCAAAATTCATAATGCTAAACCTGCCTATAAGGTTTTGTAAATAAAAGCACATATGATGCAAAAGCTTGCGGCCAACAATTTCTTGTTTCTAACATCCTATTATTATCATAGTTGCTCTACTGGGTTTTCGATATCATAAAAGTACTTTATTGAGTAAAGGAGGTCTACTGTAGGTCGAGAGTGGATGGTCTTCACGTTCTATCAATTGGCAGGAACTGCTTAACAGTGGTCACGATGCAGAATTTACATAATCTACTGGCGTTAAACTGCAGTAGTCAAATTGCATTTTTAGCGTAGATTGCCGCATATATTAGCAGTTATCAATCTGAGGGCTATAATTGGATTATTACCAGAAAATAATAAGTTGTTTTTTAAATGCCTCACGTTTTAATTGTAGAAGATAATCGCTCATTAGCACTTGTTGCTAAGAGTTTTGTCGAAAGATTTTCCGAATTTAAAGCCATCGTTTCGACTTCACGAGAAGAAACCAAATCAATAATTAAGGTAAATCCATTGCAATTTACCGCTGCGATTGTCGATTTAAACCTGCCTGATGCACCCAATGGTGAGGTTATCCCTGATGTCTTGGCAGCAAATATTCCAGTGATTGTAATGACGGGGTCTTATGGTGAAGAAATTCGCCAAAAGATGACAGGGTATGGAATCGTTGATTACATCGTGAAGCAAGACAAAGGTGCCTATAAATATGCCAGTGAATTAGTGAGAAGAATTCATAAAAATCGCTCAACAAAAGTATTAGTTGTTGAAGATTCAAAAAGTGAAGCAAGTGCTATGCAGTATTTAATGGAAATCCAGCGATTTAATGTCTTTGTGGCGTATTCTGGAGAACAGGCGATCCAATTGTTGCAAAATCACCCGGATATTAGATTGGTCATAACAGATTACAATATGCCAGGCATGGATGGATTTGAGTTTTCTCATCGTATTCGTGAGATTTATGATAAGGATCGGTTGGCGATTATAGGGCTTTCAGGTTACGAAAAATCAAGAATAACCAGTCGTTTTCTAAAAAGTGGTGCCAATGACTATCTGACAAAAGGGTTTGCTTACGAAGAGTTACTCTGCAGAGTCAATCTAAACATGGAATTACTCGATTATATTGAGACTTTCCAGGAGGCAGCACACCATGACTTTCTAACCAACCTTTTCAATCGTCGTTATTTTTTTGAAAAAGGAAAAGCTTTGTATGAAGAAGCTAAACAGTCAGGTAATGATCTTTGTATTGCAATTTTGGATATTGATTTTTTTAAAAAGGTCAATGATACCTACGGTCATGAAGCAGGTGATTTCGCTTTAAAACATCTAGCCCAAATGCTCTCAGAAACATTTTCTAATGAAATGCTGATAAGACTGGGGGGTGAAGAGTTTTGTATTCTTTTTCAGAAAAATGCTGAGCAGGCTTCTCAAAGTCTCGATGAATTTCGCATTAAAATCTCGAAATCAACTATCGATACATACAAAACTAAATTTTCAATAACGTTAAGTATCGGTCTAACTGATGCACTGGGTGAAAATATAGATGAGATGCTCTCTATTGCAGATTTCGCGCTATATCAAGCAAAGGAAAATGGAAGGAATTGTCTAATCTATAGCGAAAAACGAGAGGAAGATTTAGTTGAATTTAAACATAACTCCCGTGTCTCGGTTCGATGACATAGTACAGCATTATCACTTTAGCTATGTTGGACAGAAAGTCTGATTTAACTTTCAATAGCTAATCATTTATGAGGCTTGCTTAAGACAATTTTGGTATATCCCAGCTTGATGTAATCATTGATCTGAGCAGGTCCGCTCGGAGATACATCAACAATATCGATATAGCTGTCTTCTGATACATCTTTCCAGGATGAGTGTGTACCACAAACATGGAGGCTCACACCCTCATCAGACAACGTCTGTAGTGTTTGCATCGCCATTGGTTGGTTAGCGGCTTCTTCTCGGGTTAACTGGAACTGTTCTCCGCCATGAGAGACGACAGCAATATCAATATCTGGAAACTTGGCAAGTAGCCTTTTTCTGTATTCTTTCAACAGGGGGGCAGCCCATGTCCAGGTGTTTTCATCCCAGCTAAGGAGTTCAAAAACAATGCCATCGGGCTCATTATCTGAGGCAAGAATCTTTTCTACACTTGGATAGTGATGAGTGGCCGGTAGATTCAGACTGAACAAACAGAGGACAAATAATAAGATGATATTTTTCATGATAATTTGTGCGTAATGGTGTTGGAATACCGGTAATTATCCTGGATAACCGCAAGGCAATATTAAACGATGTCGATAGTCTAACATCGTAATCTCAGGAAACGAATCTGATCCGATGTATGTCGCTTTTATCGATCAACACCGGCTTGCTGACTAAGGCAGACTTCTTTATACGCGGAGAAGTAGATCTATTGATGATTTCTTGGGCCGGAATCTAAACCCCATTCAGCTTTCGTTCAGCCTGCAAGTCTTATATTTACTTATAGAGAAGGAGACAGCAGTTAAATTAACAGGAGACAGGCATGAATATTATAAAAACATTATTGATTGCGCCCTTGGCTGTACTGGTTGCAATGCCGGTGTACGCAGATCGTTATGAAAATAATGGTCATTCACAATTTGATAAGCGTGTTGAACGTCAGGAGTCAAGACTAAGGAAAGAAGTGAAAAATCACGATCTAACACGTAAAAAGGCATTCAATAAGAGCTATCGTGTTAGGCAATACGATCTACACAAGGGACACCGTGGTAAGTCTCAAAAATATAATCGAGGGCATCATTATGGCTGGCACAAGAAACCTTATGGATTGTATAAGAAACACTATAGCTGGCACAGGAGACCTTATGGCTACCACGACCATGGATATCGCTCTTTCGATAATGATGGATGGTCGCTGATTTTAAGACTTAGTGATGATTTCTAATCTATAGTGACCAGTCGTTTTTTAGGAAAGCGGCTGGTTTTTTTTCGGCTTTATGTGAGACAGTCAGGCTTTGGCTTTGAGTGACCGAAATTGGCTAAGTAGAAAGATACTGGGGTGTTGAGTTGCTGCAGGCACTGAATAGCTGATATATCTCGTCCATACTAAATCATTTGGTTCATATATTTTGAAATAAACTATCTTATAAGCAGGTCCTGTTTAAATCAGGCGAAGCCATGGGTGAGTTTTATGTTTAAGAATTTTATCAGAATAATGGTTTCATTTTCATTGGCTACTCCGTTAGTTGTACATGCTAATGATTGTCTTTTGACTCCGCATCGCACGACCGGTACTCATTATGAAGCTGTCACTGAGCAAAAGATAAATGTGAGTGAGGGATTGATTGTTAGAGGTCAGGTGCTTGGGTTTCCTGGCTGTAGGCCTGTAGCAGGTGCAAAAATATCTCACTGGCAAGCCGGAGAAAATGGATATTATCAGGACAGGTTACGTGCTTATCTTTTTACCGGTTTGGATGGTCGTTTTCAGTTCGAAAGCGAGTGGCCCAATATGCCAGCTCCACACATCCATTTTATTGTTAATGCTGATGGCTATAAGGTACTTGAAACTCAATGGATTGGTGAAGCTCGCCAGGAGATTATTGATTTCACCATGGTCATAGAAAAACATTGATTTATGAGTTTAAACAGCAGATTTAAAACCTATTACCTCACAGCAATATTCAGCGTGATATTTGCCGTCGTTGGTTTTAGTTATAATGCCTGGCGTTTAGAAGTGTCTGAATCAAACAATAATATCAGGACGGCCTCATTTGAAGTCTTAAGTGAATTAGCAGAACTTGAGCAGATTATTTTTACCAGGCATTACGATAATGACCTTAAAAAGGGAAATCCGAGGATTGGTTGGGTAAAAGTTGGGTTAATTGTTGATATGAGTATGCTTATCTCTGCTGATGTTCAACACCGTGCAGAAAGCCTGAAAAATAAGTGGGGCGAAAACTGGGGCAGAATTGGAACAGATCAAAAAGTCGTGGATGAATTATCCAATGCCATCGATCAGGTACGCACGGAGATTAAATTTACTCTAAGCCAGTTAAGGTAAAGTAAATGAAGATCACTTTTCAGTTTAGAGACACTGACGAGCCTTAAGGTTTTCCAGCCAGAAACCTCGGGGTTATAATTATGTCTGTCTGCTGGCAGCGCAGTTGGGAGACTCGGTCAAAGCATGAGCTATTGAAAAATAAGTTAGCTTGTAGGACTATCTAATAATAGACATGCTGACAAGCAAGCTTCGAAATAAAGCTTTGTATTATTTATATTACTTTGAAATGAAATAACAATGACAGATATTCATCTATTGGGTCTATCTTGATTACTAGACCTGCTAGACGACATACACTTAAGGAATCCCATGTCGCCTGATCGCCTTTCGTTTTCAATGTTATTCAAGCTATGCTGCTTGAGTTTTATTGGAATTTATTTATCAACGTTTAATGTTAAGCATGTCATAGCACAGATGAAGACTCAGTCTCTAGATAATGGTATTTCAAACTGGCAGCTCGTGACAGATGGTGTTATGGGCGGAGTTTCCAAGGGTACTATTGGTGTTACTGACTTGGATAATAAAACCTGTATCGAACTTTCAGGGTCTGTGAGTACGGATAACAACGGCGGGTTCATTCAAATGGCCTATAATATCGACGCCTCGTTGGCGCAATCCGTCAAACACCTTCAAGGAATCCAGCTCGAGATCAGGGGGAATGGTGAAGATTATAATTTACACCTGCGAACCAAGGACCTGTGGTTTCCCTGGCAGGCTTTTAGAGCAACTTTTCAGACCAATGGAGACTGGCAAATCATCAATTTGCCATTTAGCTCATTCCAGGCTTATAAAACATCCGAAGACCTCAATGTAGAAAACCTTAAGCGTATTGGCGTGGTAGCTATTGGTCGCGAATTCGATGCCAATATATGCGTTGCCAGCATTGGGTTTTATTAACCCATTGAATGGTAGCGGGATTGTTTCTTACAGTGAGAAATGTTCCCTGCTACAGAAATTGTATGCATTGATGATTAATTAATGCTTTCTCCTACATAATCCCCTGTCCAAATGGGATCTGGTTTTGCTTTTAGTAAGTCGGTAAACAAGTTTAATCGATCGTCGATCGTGGGAGATTCAAGCAGCAATTGCTTGTCACTTTTACTGAAATTCATGACCAAAACAAGGTTGTTTACCACTTCCTCAATGTGAAGCTTGTTCAGAGCATCCCAATCAATCTGCATTTGTTGACGTTGGAAATAGTCGCGCAAGTCAGCTTTAAATGTATCGATTTTGTTGGATTCGACATCTTCTGTTTCATAGTCCTGCGGAAAATTACTCCAGTCGGCAATGACTTTTCTGAAACCCTTTTTCAAGGGTAATACTTTGACGACTTTGTACCTGCAAACTCCGGTTATCATGACGTTTAATTTGCCATCTTTTCTCTCTCGGTATTGCCTTATGCGACCTGCACAACCTGTGTTGTAAATATCGCTATCGAGGTTTGATCCCCTGGGTTGTATCATGCCAATCAACTGATCCGTTCTTAACGCATCAAAAAACATGGCTAAATCATCGGCTTCAGACAGCGTTAATGGCAATTCACCACCAGGTAGCAAGGCGTTCTCCAAAGCGTATATGGGTAACTCTTCAGGTAGTTTTTCGAAAGGTTGAGTAAGTGGGTATTTAGGTTTCATTTCAATCTCTTATTGATAAAGAACACCGTCTCGGCGATTTTCGACTGAAGATGGATCATTTATTTTTGTGTTTCTTCTCAATCTTGCTTCAACCAGGGCGGTATTTATGATTTTGTGGTCAATCACCTTCGGGTAAAATGGGTAAAACCTTTCTACTTCAAATGCGTGTGATCTTGCTGCAGCCTCAAGTCTTCTACGATCGGCATCTGGTATGCCATGAAGCATGAGTAAACGACTGGATTGACGAAGTAGATAGCGTTGGCATAAATCTACCTGATTTTCATCATTCCAGTCTTCAGTCAGTAGCAAGGGGGGGAAGTTTTCTTGTTCATCTGCATGACGCTTAAACCAGCGTGCTTTGGGTCTTTGAAATCCAGCCCTTTCCGCGACCATTTGTTCGACTCTACGATTGACCGGTGTTTCCTGCTGTTCTTTCTCAAACGCAGTCAATTCAATGGGCATGGCCGCAGCCGGTAGTGCTGTCCACTCTGTCTTTTCAGGAAAAGATGACATTTGTTCTTCTTCAGAACATGAAAATATCATTGCCAGTGGTGATTCATCTTTAGGATCCAGTAGCCAATACTCATAAATATCGGTCGACGGAAATGGGAAATCTGCTTTCGAGATAAAATCTGCAAGTTGTATCAAGCTATCATCAAGGTTTAGATATTCATTCGGTGCACGAGAAACAATTTCTTGCAATCCTTTTTTATCAATTGTCATTGCATGTGAAAAGCGATGACGATATTCCTTACCAGAACCATTTTCGAATGGCAGCGTGGTATGACGATGCTGGAATTCCCAGGTCTTTCCGTCCATTGTTAAGGCCCGGGCTCGTCCGGATTCAGCTATTTGTACCAGCCCTGAAAAAGGTGGAGTCAGTCGGTGGGAATAGGCTTTGATAACCGCATCTTTCTCGGCAATCTTTTGCTTTGTTATAAGAATATTATCTTTGATTGAGCGCATGAAGTTCGCGAATCTTTCAGTGTCTGGCTTATTTAAATAAAACGATAGTACAGGTCCGGTTTCATATAGGCTTTTGAAATGGACTATTGATTGAGTTTTATTGATCTCAGGATCCGCTTCGATAATAGCCAAGTCTATTACAGTTTTTTTTTCTTTAAATAATGACTTGCTATGAACGACTATTGAATCTTCGAACAACTCAAATATGCGAGTGCCTTTGAAAATATGTTTTTGGATTAACGTTATGCTCATTTTCTTTTAGTACGCCATTTTGCAAATCGTACATAAAACCAGTCAAGCAAGGATGCAAGGCTAAATAAATTAATAAGTTTTGATAGTGCCTTGTAAGGCTTTAGTTTCGACCATAGATACACAAATCCAAATGCACCTGTGTGGTAGGTACCATCAGGAGACAAAACATGAAAGCGCTTCATTGCTGAATCATAATCAATCTCGTAGGCTTGCAATTGTTCTTTAGATTGAGAGATATCGAGCCAATTAATATCATCAGACCCCGAACATTGACGATAATGTGCTATTTCACGACTGCAAAGCGGACAGGCGCCATCATAAAAAACAGTGGGTCTGGATTTTTCCTTGCTCGTTACCTGTGGTTTTGAAAGGTTGAAGGTTTTCATGCTGATAATTGGTTATCTGATTAATGGAAGTGAAATGGCTACTTCTTATTTTCGTTTAATAGCATCATGCGTTCATCATCATCTATAAGAAGTCGCTAGATGCGCACTGATTAAGGATATGACGACAACGGTTGTTAGGGGCACTCTGAGTTTGGGGTACCAGTCGGGAAGATCGCCTTGCTTGCTGCTCTTGCTGTCGATTAAACATAAGCCGGCAAAGCTGATGTATAAAATGACATAGTTGACGCTTTGGCTGGTAAATGATGCGAACCAGGCAATCAGTGCCGGGATGATGCTGATCGTCAACTGTAAGCTGTTTGGGGCTAAGGCCCTTGTCATGGCTACACCCCAGTGAATTGCGCCCATGAATGTGAGAATGATACTGGCATAAAGTAGTAATGCTTCGTGCACCTGGACAAGCCTATGCGATGCCGGGAACCAGGTTGCCGCTGAGAGCGTAACAAAAGGTATAAGGCCACCGTAGCCTAAAAGTAAAGCCTGTTTGGGGATTGTTGATGAATGTTCAGTATTCTCCATCGGGTATTATCTCTCACTTACTGTCTGGGTTCCCTGGCGTCGTAGTTCAGTGATTTGCGCAATTACAAAATTTCCACTGTTTGTAACGACTATAGTAAAATTATACAAAAATGTACAATAACTATAGTAAATGCCACATAATTACATGGGAAAATACACTAAATTATACATAAATGTATAAAAATTATCGATTATTGTCTAATGTCTGAATAAATGGTGAACAGTAACCGTTTTGTAATGGGGATTTGTGCATTCAGCGATAAATTCACAAGAAGTATGAGGGCCTTTAGTATTATTTGAATTATTTACAGATTTTAAAATTTCATTTAAATCTTTTAATTCAAATTTCAACGCGGTTTCGTCCATTTTTCTTGGCTCGGTATAGTAACCGGTCTGCTTTTTCCAATAATGAATTGACAGAATCCTGTTTGGTTAGTTCTGATATACCGAAACTGGCTGTAACATTAAATTTTCCAATGGCAGATTCATGGCTTACCGCTTCAATTGCAAATCTGTACCGTTCAACTATTTTTTTTGCTTTTTCAAGGCTTTGTCCCGGAAGGAAAATGCAAAACTCTTCACCACCAAGCCTTCCAAAGATGTCCTCCCTGCGTAAGTCGCAAGAAACCACGTGAGCAACACGTTTTAAAACCTCGTCTCCTACCCGGTGACCATAGGTATCATTGACCTGTTTAAACTTGTCAATATCAAAAAAACTCAGGGATAAGGGTATTGCCTGACGATGACTTCTGGATATTTCTTTATCGAGTAATTGCAAAAAATGGCGTCGGTTTGAAATACCAGTCAGTTCATCGAAATGTGCCTGTTTCTCCAGCTGATGTTGGACATCCATCAAGCGTTTTCGCATATTTGATATGCGAGACATGGCGTGGATTTTTGCCTGAAGTGTTATACTGTTCACAGGCTTTATGATGAAGTCATCTCCTCCTGATTCGATTCCCATGGCGATATCGCTTGGCGTGTTTCGCCCGCTGAGGAAAATAATAGGTTGCCATTCAATGCCGTTGTTTGTTTGCAGGTTGCGAACCTGGTTAGCAGTCTGATAGCCATCAATTTCTGGCATATTAACGTCCATTAGAATCAGGTCGATGTTAATATCGTTTTTAATGATTAGATCGAGTGCTTCAGTACCACTTGATACCTCCAGAATATTATGACCAAAGCGCCCGAGAATCACAGATAAAAATCGGCGCTCGGTTGTTGAGTCATCGACAACCAGGATCGATAGAGGATCAATCTTGATCTTGTCTTTGGATGCGAAAGAGGTAGTTTTAATAGCTGTTACATTCGTGGACATAGCGTTACTCAATAAACTCAATACCTAAATTGTCATAAGACATTTCAGCAATAGCTGTGCCAAGAAAATCAATGTGCTGAAATGTAATAGAGAATCAATGGCTTATTGATTTTTAAGGTACCTGGTTGGGGACAGATAAAGCAAAGTTAGGTATGTCTTTAAACACAAAGATAGCGCCATTTGCATTTTGCAAGGCAAACTGCGTAATCCATTTGAAAAGTAAGTCAGCTGTCAGG
>JABDQZ010000061.1 GCA_013041975.1 Gammaproteobacteria bacterium | reverse complement strand
GTGCGACCACCACCGATGGTATTACCAACGATGGTCTGCTAACCACCACTGATATTGATGTAATCGGCAGCCTGGATGTCGATGGCGCTACCACCACCGACAACATCACTAACGACGGCCTTATTACCACCGATAATGCCAATGTGAACGCTAATCTGGATGTAGATGGTGCGACCACGACTGATGGTATTACCAACGATGGCCTTATTACCACCACTGATATTGATGTAACTGGCAGCCTGGATGTCGATGGCGCTACCACCACCGACAACATCACTAACGACGGCCTTATTACCACCGACAATGCTAATGTGAACGCTAATCTTGATGTGGATGGTGTAACCACCACGGACGGCATTACCAACGATGGCTTGATTACCACCACCAATGCCAATGTCACGACTAACCTGGATGTCGATGGAGCAACCACCACCGACGGCATCACCAACGATGGTCTGCTAACCACCACCAACGCTAACGTCACCAGTGATCTGGATGTCGATGGTGTAACCACTGTTGATGATTTTACGGCTGTTGGTACGGCATCGATCACAGGCACCTCAACCATCAATACTTCCGGAGTATCAGCAACCACCATCGGAACCAATGGTAATACAACCAACCTCAACAGTTCGGTCGTTAATATGGGCACACAGGCCTACAACACTGTCGTGAGCATCGGTAGCACACAAACTAATACAACTGTCACAACAAGAGGCGGCAATAGCACATTAAGTATTCAAAATAATGTTGCGCGCCTCACATCAAGCAATAACGGCCTATCAACCTACACCAACGGTCAGGTGATTGGCACCGACTACACATTGGTCAATGGCAACGTAGCCAGTCAGGCCCTGGTGACAGGCCAGACCACAAGCAATGTACTGGTCGGCAATACCCTGGTTGATGGCGATATGTATATCAACGGTACGTTGACCTATACTTCCAGTACATCAGCAACAACAACGGTGACTTCAGGTGTCTCTGAATTACCTGGTGCAACGCTTGCTACCATTGGCGCTGTCAAAGTAGACAACAGTGGTGGCGTCAGTGTAAATAGCAACGGTGAAATAAGCCCTACTGGAGCAACCGGACCAACAGCCGGTATTATTCTGACCAATGGTTATGGCGAAACACACGGCCTGGCAGTCACTGAGTCCCAAGTCACCCTTTCCGGTGGCACTCGCTCTTCGAGTATGACGCTGGATAACAACGGAGCGACTTTCAGCAATAGCAATACCGGACTACCTGTACAGGTCCATGGTGTAGCTGATGCTACAGCCCCGTTCGATGCTGTGAACTACCGTCAGTTAAATGAAGTAAAACGCGGCCTGGCCGCAACTACAGCCATGACCAACATCCCTGCTATCGATATGGGTAAAAAGTTTTCTGTCGGTGTAGGCCTGGGTGGTTATGATGAAGAAACCGCTTTTGCGCTGGGCAGCTCAATGCGTTTGAAAAACAATTTTATTCTCAAGGCCAGTGTTGGACATTCATTTGGTGGCAATACTTCTTCAAGCAATACCACCTGGGGTGTGGGTTCATCCTTTTCCTGGTGAATCACTTAATGCCGGATAAGTGTATTATTTCTGATATGCAAACAACAGATACACTCTGTATCATTTCCTGATTGTTGTTGTGTGGATGTCCTGGCACATTCTTCCCTTTCCTGGTCAATAAATGATTTCACAGGATTTTCCGCATCATTGTTAGCCGTTTCAGGCGCTTGCTTTTTTTGGGCCGCCGGCTGATTTTTTATAAAGCGGATAAATGCCCTAGCCTTACCCATTTTTCTTTTAACGGAATCAGCCTGTTGATATGAGGCATAAGGCCCTGCCAACACTCTTTTCAATCCGTTGGTATCGGTATGAAAAGCGATCTTTAAATCCGGGTTCGCTTTTTTTACGCGATCAACGGCATCAGCTTTTTTTACTGCCACCAACTGAATCCAGTAACTGCCATCCTGTGGCTGCTGCTCTTTCACCACTGGCCCTAAAGCAACTTCTGTAGAAGCAGCAACAAGCCAGTGACTGAAAATAGCCATCATTAAAACAAGCAAATAACGTAGAGAACCCATCAATATTTCCAGTCACTGTTTTCAGTCATCCTACCTGAAAGCTAGCTTTATTGGGAGAACAATAAAAACAGCAAGATCAAGCTATCTTATTTGGCAAAGGTACTCAAACCAGCTTTTCTGATAATTCGATGGTTTTATCAAATGAATCTTCCAACTTACTAAAGCTCAACATCTCCACATCCGATAACCTGGGTATCTGAGCTTTTGAAAACATCGATTCATTAATCAACATTAAGGTTTTGCTGACTTTTCTGGCCGACTCAAGAATCGAAACCTGATCAACCGAATACTTTTTAGCATAGAGAGCATTCCTTTCAATGGCTTCAGAAAGCATGTCTGGAATCCTCCAGCTTTGAAGTAATATGTGGCCAGCTTCACTGTAACCAACGCCCAGTTGTCCAATAAGCGCGTCATTAACAGTCAAGCCCTGGCTTAATGCTTTTTGAAGTGCCTCGGAAGTTTTCTCGGGCTCAAGGTCAGACAGCGCCAATAACCCTATATGATGCAAAAGACCAATGGTTAGAGAACTGTCGGCATCGTTTTTTTTAAGATCAAAAGCATTGATTGCCAGGTCATGGCATGCATCGGCAGTTAAAAAAGCCGATATCCAGTATTTTTTTGAATTAAAAAACCGGCATCGGAAAGGATCAAAGGGTGCGCTGACAATCAGGGCAATGCCAATCGACCTTACCAGGGTTTGCCCCAGCAACACACAAGCTTGCTGTACACTGGTTATCGGTACTCTCGGAGAAACCCAGGCAGAATTGGCTACTGCAAGAAGTCGGGCTGAAATGGCTGTATTCCTGGAAACCTGCCCGGCCAACTCATCAATGTCGATATCACTGTCTTTTAGTACATCCAATAGTACCGTAAAGTCATGGGTGATCGTTTTGACTTGATGACATTCCGCCAGTTTTTCTCTGATATCACTCATTATCTAAACTCGAGTTGACTGGGTCATCAATACCAGCAGCCGGGATATCAGGAGGTAATATATTATTTTCTATCTTATTTTCAATTTCCGCTACGGTGTCAGGACGTCCGATAAAATAACCTTGCGCAATATCGCAATGAATTGCACCAAGATATTCAAGCTGTTCGAGTGTTTCCACACCTTCAGCAACAACGTTTAGTCCTAATGTTTTAGCCATCCCCACAATACTGGCTACCATGGCAGAGTCGTTGGCATCATCAGGAATGTGCCTGACAAATTCTTTATCAATTTTTAAAATATCGACAGGCAGGTTTTTTAACGATGACAGGCTCGAATATCCAGTACCAAAATCATCAATGGCAATTTTTACGCCCATCGCTCGCAAATACGATATTCTCTCAATGAGCAAATCTGACACCTGGATTCCAGACTCTGTAATTTCCAGTTCGAGGTATTCTGCTGACAAACCTGTTTCTTTCAGTGTTTTAATCACAGTTTCAACAAATGATGCATGCTCAAGCTGTAGAGGACTGATGTTGACCGCCATCGATACTTTCAATCCAGCTGCGTGCCAATTTTCCAGCTGCCGGCAGGCTGTTTGCAAAACCCAGTTACCCAAACGAGCAATCAAACCGATAGATTCGGCTACTGGGATAAAAATATCAGGGCTGACAAACCCATGACCGTCACGGTCCCAGCGCAACAAAGCCTCCACGCCAATAATTTTATGCTCATTCAATGATGCCTTCGGCTGGTAATACAAGTCGAAATCTTGATTGTTTAGCGCCTGTTGCATAGCCTGTTCAAGATCCAGGCGCTGTATGGCTCGTTCTGTCATGTCCTTTGAATAATGAGAAAACTGGTTCTTGCCATTGTTTTTGGCGTTGTACATGGCAGTGTCAGCTGATTTAAACAGGGCTTGAAGCGTCAACCCATCGTTTGGGAAAACTGAAATACCAATACTGACACCTATCACTATACTCGCGTGCTTTAAGTCGAAAGGATGATTAAAACTATCGATAACTTTTTGGGCAACATGAACGGCAGAAAAGTCATCAGTATGCTCATTCAATAATATGCAGAATTCGTCACCCCCCAGACGGGCGATACTGTCTTCAGACCTGACAAGTTTTTTTAATCGATCAGCCACTTTTATTAGCAGCTGATCACCCTGTTCATGGCCAAAACTGTCATTGATTTGCTTGAATCCATCCAGATCCAGAAACAGTATGGAAAATTTCTGGTTGCGACGATTAGCCGTATCGATCGCCCTCTTTAATCTGTCAGAGAGTAAGTGCCGATTGTCGAGACCTGTCAGTGAATCTTTGAATGCCAGCTCTTGCAAACGACTCTCGTTTTGTTTCTGATGCGTAATATCCTGGATATAACCATCCATGCAAATAAAATTCTCTCCATCAAAATAAGGCTGAGCCACTATCTGGATAAAGCAGTCCAGGCCAGAACACGGATTTAACCTGCATTCAAGCTGTAATGCCGTTGACGCCAGAAATGCCTGTTGCATCTTTTCCTGGGTTATCTGCTGGTCAACTGGATCCAGTGACTCTATCAAGGTTTCCAGTGTTGCTGGTTTGGAATAAGGTTTGATACCGAGCAGCTGAAAAGTTGTCTGTGACCAGCTCATAACGTCTTCATTGGGAAGCCATTCCCAACTGCCAATATTGGCAAGTCGCTGCGCCATCTCCAGCCTGCGATGATCGTTCATCAGGTTACGGTAGTTAGAGATCGTTTTTACGCCCTGTCCCACCCGGTGGATAAGACATTCGAATCGATCATCACGACTTGTCACATCTGAAATTCCCGCCTTGCATAGTGCGGCAATAAAATCATCCTGCGCATTGTTGTCTATCACCATCAGGAACAGCTGATGTTCTTCTTTCAGTACCCTGAGCCGGGTCACCATGTTAAGCACACTTGAAGAGGTGACGCCGACAGCATCAAGTACTATCGCCTGGGGACGGTACACAGTGAGAAATGAAGAGACCAGGTCTTTTGCCCGTGACCATGCCATGTAGTTCCAGGATACCCGGCTTTGATCAATTGATGCTGAAATGCCCTTGATATCATCGGTAATCACCAATGTATCCGTAGCTGGCACACATGTATTATTAAATTCTGACATATTTTTATCTGGCTTTTTTCATCTTTGGCCTACGTGCCCACCAGCAGAAAGCTCGTTAAGCATGACTTCAAGTAAAACCGACCGGTTAAACCTTTACACTTGCCGTCCTGTTGCAGCTTGTGTGCCAATATAGAAAACTGTGAAATATGCAGGCAAATGGCCTGGTGGCTAAGAACGCAGCTTTAAATCGCGTATTTTTTTTGATTTGCGTTGCAATTTGCAAATTTGAGTTTCGCAATTTGCATTGTGCATTGTTGTTTTTGGCACAATGTCAAATGTCGAACGTACCGGGATGGAAATGTTCTGAGTAGTGACCACCTGGTAATGGATAGTTGAGTGCTTCAAGTTGTGGCTAAGTTACATTTTTCAGATATCTGTCCATAAAATAGCCTTAACTGTTTATTGTGGTATTAAACTTGCTGGATAGCTAAGTCTGCTTAGTCTTTCGGCATTCGTAAATAAGTCGACAGAAAAAAACTGAAACCCTTCTCTTAAAATGGTTTAACGCATATGAATTTAAGATTACAAGCCAGGTTTATTACATTCATTCTCCTCATTAGCCTGCTATCGTCGTCGGCGAAATCTGCAGAGTCTTACACCTTTGGTATAGTACCCCAGCAATCCGCTAGCAAACTGGCAAAACTGTGGGGACCTATTCTTCAAGAAATCAGCGAACAATCCGGCATCAGGATTCAATTTGCCACTGCTCCTGATATACCCACATTCGAACGACGCCTTAGCGAAGGCATATACGATTTTTCGTACATGAACCCTTATCATTTTACTATATTTAATCAAAAGCCCGGCTACAAAGCCCTGGTAAAGGCCAAGGACAAACTTATCAAAGGTATCATTGTTGTGCGTAAAGACAGCCCGATAGATAATCTCGAGCAATTAAATCAATTAGCTATAGCTTTTCCAGCACCTGCTGCTTTTGCTGCAAGCATTCTTCCCCGCGCGCATCTAGCTGCGACAGGTATAAACATTCGTCCTCACTATGTATCGTCTCATGATTCAGTCTATTTAACCGTAGCGAAGGGTATTTATAGCGCTGGAGGGGGTGTAATGAGAACCTTCAACAACATGGACAAATCAACCAAGGACAAACTACGCATTCTCTGGACAACCAAAGGCTATACACCTCATGCCATTGCCGCTCACCCTCGCATTTCCCCTGAAATATCCGATACTATGCAGAAAGTACTGGTAAACCTCGCTGACTCTTCCAATGGAAAAGAACTGCTCGAAAAGATTAAAATTAAGGGATTTACAAATGCTAATGATGCCGATTGGGATGACGTCAGGCGTCTTAGCATTGATTTATTAAACGATTTACAAGGATGAGCTTCACTTGAGTTTTAGATTAAAAACAATATTGGGGATTGCCATTATAGAGGTTGCCTTACTGTCAATTCTAATCTTTAGCATGCTGGATTTTTTGAGCAAATCCAATGAAAAACAGTTACTTTCGCATGCTAATACAACAGTTAACCTATTCTCTAAAGCAACCAAGGATGCAATTTTAGCCTCAGACCTGGCTAACCTAGAGAGTTTTACCAAAGAAATCGTATCCAATCCGGAGATCGTCTACGTAAAAATAGCAGCACAAGGCATTACACTTTCAGAAGCTGGACCTGACGAATTTCTAAAAACCCCACGAAATGTTGATTCTCAATTAGCTGATGTCAATGATGGTGTTTTTGACGTAAGCACAGAAATTATAGAAAGCGGCATAACCTATGGAGAAATTACCATGGGAATGTCTATCGATAATATCCAAAGAGTCTTATCTGAAACCAAAAA
>JABDQZ010000059.1 GCA_013041975.1 Gammaproteobacteria bacterium | reverse complement strand
CGCCATGCTGGCTGAAAAGCTGTCACTGTCTGAGACAGAAATTCACGATGTCATCAGTTTCTACAGCTTCCTGCACAGCAATAAAAACATCAAATACAATCTGCTCATCAGCAACAATATCACCGATCGCATGCAGGGCAATGCCGTTATCTTCGAGGCTTTTGAGCGTAACCTGGGGGAAAATGAAGATGTGCTGTTGCAGATGACATCCTGTATCGGCATGTGTGACCAGGGCCCCGCCATGATGGTTAACGGAAGAACGATTACCAGTCTGGATGACGCCAGAACCTCCCAGGTCTGTGAACTGATCAGACAACAACAGCCTGTCGAACAATGGCCAAATGAGCTTTTTAGCGTTGCCGACAACATCTGTAAAAAAGGACTGCTACTTGATGACAACTTCCCATCAGGTGCCATACTCAAAAAGCTTATTGAACGTGGTGCTGATCAGTGCCTTGCCGAAATAGAGGCATCTGGTCTGCGCGGTAGAGGTGGCGCCGGGTTTCCCACCGCGAACAAATGGCGTTTCTGCCAGCAGACCGAATCTGACCAGCGGTATGTTATCTGCAACGCCGATGAAGGTGAGCCAGGAACATTCAAGGACCGGGTACTATTAAACCGCTACGCTGCAACCCTGATTGAGGGTATGACGCTATGTGCAGGCATCATCGGAGCCAGCAAAGGCTATATTTACCTGCGGGGTGAATACCTGTTTCTGAAAAACAAGCTGGCTGAAATACTTCAGCAGCAACGTGATACAGGCCTGCTCGGAAACGATATTCTCGGCCAGCACGGATTTGATTTTGACATAGAGATTCACATGGGAGCCGGAGCCTATATCTGCGGTGAGGAATCTGCACTGATCGAGTCAATGGAAGGCAAGCCTGGTATTCCACGCATACGCCCGCCTTTTCCTGTGAATGCCGGTTATCGTAACAAGCCAACGGTAGTCAACAACGTGGAGACCTTTATCGCTGCTGCAAACATCGCCCAGCATGGGGCAGACTGGTTCACACAGACAGGCACGGACAAATCAACCGGCACGAAGATACTCAGTATCAGCGGCGACTGTGAATTACCCGGGATTTACGAATATCCTTTTGGAACCAGCATCCGCCAGATACTCAATGACTGCAAGGCACGCAATACACAGGCTGTGCAGATTGCCGGAGCTGCTGGCCATCTGGTCGCTGAAAAAGACTTTGAGCACACCATAGGGTTTGATGATTTCGCTACCGGTGGTTCATTTATGATATTTGATCATAGCCGCGATCTGTTTGAAGTGATACAAAACTTCACCTCCTTCTTTAAACACGAAAGCTGCGGCTTCTGCACGCCCTGTCGAGTCGGTACCGCATTACAGCATGATCTGGCAGACAAACTGGCAAAGGGTCATGCTACTGCCTATGACCTGAATGAACTAAGAACCATTGGTAAACTGATGCGCACCTCCAGTCATTGTGGACTGGGCGCTACAGCCTCTACAGCAGTTATTGACCTGCTTGACAATTTTCCTCAGCTGGTCGAACAGCAACTGGCTCATACTGATTACGAACCCTCGTTCGATCTTGATGCTGCCTTACAGCAGGCGCGTGACATTACTCACCGCAACGATGACAGCGCTCATATTGGTGAACGCTCATGAGCAACAAGAACACTTTTAAACTTGATGGTAAAACGATAGCCTTTGAAGAAGGCGATACCATTATGGATGCGGCGTTGCGTGCCGGTGAATACATTCCGCATCTGTGTCACAACCCGGAATTTGTTCCACATGGCAGTTGCAGAGTGTGCATCGTCAAGATGAATGGCCGTAATGTTTCAGCCTGCACCATGCCTGCCACTGAAAATGCCGAAATAGAAAACAACAGTGATGAAATTACGCAGCAGCGTCGTGCGCTGTTGCAGATGCTGTTTGTTGAAGGCAACCATGTTTGCCCCGGTTGTGAAAAAAGTGGTGCCTGTCAGCTACAGGCCGTCGCTTATTACTGCGACATGCTATCTCCGCATTTTACGCATTTCTTCCCAAAGCGCGAACTGGATG
>JABDQZ010000128.1 GCA_013041975.1 Gammaproteobacteria bacterium | reverse complement strand
ACCGGGACGGGACCACCTATGTGATATTTGAGCTGCTGATTCCTGAGGGTGACCAGCAGCTTTATATATTCAGTAGTTATTCTTGAATGCCCGCATCGCGAAGCTGCCGTCAGGCTCACGTTCTGAGCTTCACAGCCTGTATAATTATCATTAATGACCAGTACCTACACGCGCAGGCTGGTCTTTAGCCAGTGTGGGGCTAAAGGTTGGGATTAGTTGATTCGGTATCTGAAGGTTGCCAGTAACTTTTCTTCTGTTGGCTCAGATTAAAGAAATTATTTCTGAGGTCGAATATATTGTTACACTTTGAGGCAATCTCTATGGCTGAGGACTCAGGCTTCAAGGCGTAACCTGTATTAGCCCTGATTAGTCGGGGCTTTTCTTTGTAGGATATTGATAAGCTATGAATCAAACGAATAAGATAACAAAATCAGAACTGATCGACATGATCGCTGATGATCAGGGACACCTTTCTTTCAGGGATGTGGAAGAAGCGACCAATTGCATTCTGAATCATATGTCAGAAGCATTGGCTGATGGTGAAAGAATTGAAATCAGGGGATTTGGCGCTTTTTCACTACATAAAAGAGAGGCAAAGCTCGGTAGAAACCCTCGGACAGGGGAGCAGGTCTCAGTGCCTGAAAAATATGTGCCTCATTTTAAGCCGGGAAAGATATTGAGCGATAAGGTGAATGCTGGCCTATCAGCAGGATCTTTATAGTAACTATTCATCTTAAATGGTGATCACATGAAGAGAAACGCATTCCTTTCACCTCGCTATTTGATTCTATCAGTCGTTGAAACGTCATTGATTGTCCTTGCTATATTTGGCTACGTAAAAATGGATTTCTCAGGTTTCTATGGTGAAGGTTTTCATAACTTTTTATTAGGGAACTGGCTAGCTCTTGCTATCGCAGCTGGAATTATTATGCTGCTGAATACTTTTGTGACTATGAAAGAGCATATGGAAAACAGTACAAACAAACCGTCTGACTTATAACCGCTGATCAGTAGAATGACGTTCTGGAAATATTGCTATATCGCCTTATTTTACAAGTGGGGCTTTCTGTTTGATGTATGGCCGCTGGCAGAGGCTTCTTGCTCAGGATATGGCTAAATGGATAATGATTGCTGGTGTCTTGTTGCTCGTTATTGGAGCAGTTTTACACTTCTTTCCTTCACTGTTTAGCTGGTTTGGCAAGCTGCCAGGAGATATTCATCATGAATCAGAAAATGGTTCGGTTTTCATTCCCATTACCTCAATGATAATTGTGAGTATTGTTCTGTCTGTGCTTTTTAATTTGTTCAAACACTGAATTAATGAACACTTAGTCCCGATATCACATGACTGCCTCTGGAGCGATTGGGATCAGGCTATGGGTGAGGTGACGTGGTGTCTTCAAGTGGGACAGAGGGTCAGGTTCTATGAAAGCAGTTTTATCAAGCTTTAACCTTGTTACCATTGAGGATAGTTACAATAGTATGAAAAACTTTCTGATTACCAACAACAAAAAAATGAAGCTTAATCTTTTAGGCTGACATCGGGTATTGAGTGAATAAAATAGGCAGCCAAAATGGAAACAAGCCCTAGTATGAGAATAACGCTATCAGGGCCAAAAAAGTCTCCGAGCAAACCAATGCCGCCTGCCAATATCATTAGAACGCCAATAACGGTATTTGAAACTGCCACATAGGCTGCCCTATTGTCTGCGTTTGACATATCCACCAGATAAACCTTCCTGCCCAGTCGTGCACCACTATGCATTACACTTAATACAAGAAACATCAAAGCCATACCTAATTCCGACAGCACCAGATTCCAATCCAGGATAATGGCGATATTCACAAAAATGCCCAGCATACCTGTACCTAAAGTGGCAATAACCATTACCTGACGACTGGATTTGTCACCCATGTAGCCCCAGAAAGGCGCTGAAAAACTACTTGCAAGGCCATTTGCAATAATTAGCGCGCCTAGTCCTAATAAGTTTGTGCCCGAGATAGATTGAGCAATTAACACATAAAAGGGTGGCGCCAGCGCAACGGATAATAACAATGCCCTTGAGATAAGAAATTTACGGAATGCTTCATCCGTTTTTATCAAAGAGAGTTGTTTTAATGCCACTGAAATGGCATTACCACCACCATCTATGGCACCGGGCTGCTCTTTTATCAATGCAAAAATTATTGCCGCTATAAGCCAAAAGATGCCACCGGTAACCAGAAATCCGGCAAAGATGGTCATTCCAGAATCGTTCAAATTAATATTGCTTAGCCATATGCCCATGCCAAGAATAACAAAACCCGATAGGCTGACGCTCCAACCCATTAAGGCGCCACGCCGGCTTTTTGAAACAGTTTTTCCCAGTACATCTTTGGCGGAAACCGAACATAAACCTCGGGAAAGACTAAAAATAATCAGCATAGTGATGATCGCCAAACCTGCTTTATATCCATCCAGGCTTATTGCGGCTATTGCCATACCGAAAAGGCTTAAACTGGAAAGTATCGATCCGAGTAGCCAAACGTACTTACGAATAGCTAGATGTCTTATAGCTGCGGCTACGATTAATTGGGGCAGTAATACACCTGCTTCCCTGATTGGCACAAGAAATCCCGTGAAAGCGGCAGGTACACCTAAACTGCCAAACAGCCATGGAATGACCAGTTTGGCGCTGGCGATTTCATCTGCGACCTTGCCGAATACATTGGCCCACAAATAGGCAAAAAAGTTGCGAGGCTGATCATTGCAGGCTTTTTCAGGGATGTCCTTGCAAACTCGCGCATCCTCATCACCGGTTACCCGATTATAAAGATCTTCTAATGTCTGGTTAGCAAACCTTTTTATTATAGACATATCTCTATATGGGGTATTTGATGATTTGGAAGGAACCAACTAATGTTCAATTTATAACTTGGACGTGTATATTCAGGTTGACGGCTTCTCAGCTGTTTCAGCCAACCAAAGACGCAGTAAATTCGTTTACTTACTCTGAAGCTCTAAATTAGAGCGAGGTTGTGGCGGTCTCAGGTCTGTGAATAGCAGAAGTCAGTCGATTTAGCTAACCGTCTCTTGCTTGTAGTTGCGGTCATTGCCATTTGTTCTTGAACATCGAAATAAATCATTCTGTCGGCTTTTGATTTCGGATGGAGGTGATACGCCACTTTCTATCTGAGCCCTTAACCAATGTGAAACTGCTCCAAAGGATACGATCGGGACCATCTGTACCTTTAATGGTATACAGTGCGTCAGCCAGAGCTACATCAGGTCGCAGGAAACGTACAGATTCTATCTTTAGGGAGCGGTTCCCAGGATTCTTCTTACTGCTTCTTTTCATACCTGCTGTTGCTGCTTCAAGCCCCCTTCGCCACTCGCCGCGTGATGTCAATTGATCGACATTCAAATCCAGAACAGCGTGCACTGCCTCCAGATCGCGTGCTTGCCGACCAGCAACATAAGACTTAAGCACCATGCGGACATTCTCTTCACTCTGGTCGGAAACACTCAGCCCTGTGGACTGATGGCTTACACAGCCACTGAGCAGAACCACAGCAAGAATAGTTACAAAGGATATGTGTTCTCTCAATTTCATAAGGTAAAACCTTTTGTAGTCGTTGAATGTTATAAGCAAGGCTTCGGCTCAATGGTATGAGCGGTCTCTTTAACGGTTGAATTTAGCATGTGTTTAGTCGATTGCAACGCTTTTTTATGATGCCAATTAAGTTAATTGATACTCGTAGAATGCTACTTGGCCATCATTAGGAAAAGGCTGCTCCACAAATCCGAGCTTCACCAATAACCGTGTTGAAGCTATATTACTTTTATCTACACCGCCAACAAGCTTAACCCATCTTTTTTCTTCCTTTGCTTTGGTAATAAAACCTCCCAGTAATTCACTGGCTAAACCCTGGCCCCAATAATCTTCTCCAAGAAGGTAGCCGATATGTGCATCATGACTATTCTCAACAAAGGCAAATACAAGACCGATTATTGAGTCTGGCTTTTTATGTTTAACAACAAACAACCGGCTTTCAGATACCATTTTATAGAACCAATGCTCAGCGTCAGAAGGCGACTCAATACCATGAAAATATGGAGGTAGGTGTTCTACTACTGAAGGAGTGAGTAGTTCTGGTATTCGAAGGCAAAGCACTGAAAGTTCTGATTGCTCGATATCAGTAGATCTTTCAAAGACTTTCAACCTCGATGTTTCAAATTCCAGAGACATGTTAGCTTTTAAGCTTCCTTTATCATCTGCATAACCGGCAGCTCAACAAATCTGAAGCAAATTCCCATGACTGTATGAAATGGATTTTTTCAGAGAATGTAAACTGCAATACAAATTTAAAACCTAATTCTGATGAATTTTCAAAATAAGAATAGCCTTCTCTTATTTGGAAAACTATATTTTGAATGCTCAGTCTGAGGTGTTATATAAACCGAGGTTTAGCATTATCAGTCGCTTTGGCTGGATTAAAGCGTTGCTCTATGAACTTCCAGTGAGGCGCGTCGACCATCTCGGTTATTATAGATTCCTGTGATTGGTAACGTGCTAACATTTCATCAAGGAAATCAATCGCTTCAGCTTTTAATATAGTGCCAGTTAAGCTTTCTGTCTCGCGTAAAAACTCTGCATCATCCTCAGGAAGAACCACCCGGTAGCGTTCAGGGAAACTGTTATCTTGCTGATTGTAGGTAAAGATATACATTGGCATTGGATTGAGCCTCAGACAATATGATTATTTAAAATAGCTTTCTAATATTACTTTTCAAGCTATAAATTAATAACAATGAGATTTGTGATGTTTGGGTTCCTGGGGATTGAAAAACCTTATTTAAGCGCATTCTGTTCGTTTTTCAAATTCTGCAGGACTGATATTTCCCAAATAGCCATAAAGTCCTATTGGCAGCCCAATGTTGGTTGGGCTGTTTTGCGGAAAAGTCCTGTTTGAGCAGGAAGGCCGATTTATCAGTGGTTTAGTACTGAATCTGCGATTTTCTCTATTACTCCTTTGTTACCATGTTCATAAACGGTTGGCAGTCCTTACTGAATTGGCTAAAGTCATATCATTACTATGCATCTTTTCATATTCAGCAGTTAAATCATTATTGGGGTTTTTGCTATGGCTAAGATTAGTGTGAATGGCAAAGTTGAAGATATTGAGGTGGACGCGTCTACCCCTTTATTGTGGGTATTGCGTGAACACCTTGGGTTAACCGGTACTAAATACAGTTGCGGAATTGGTATATGTGGTAGCTGTACGGTGCATTTAAATGGCAAAGCAGTGCGTTCCTGTACTATTCCAGTCGGTTCATTAAAGCCTTCTCAAAAAATCACCACCATTGAAGGGCTTGCCAATGATGGTAGTCATCCAGTTCAAAAAGCCTGGAATGAACTGGATGTCCCCCAATGTGGTTACTGCCAGCCTGGCATGATCATGAGTGCGGTGGCTTTGTTAAATGACAAGCCCATTCCCAGCGATGCCGATATTGATTCTGGCATTACCAATATTTGCCGTTGTGGCACGTTTAACCGCGTTCGTGAAGGTATACACCTGGCTGCGAAGATAAAGAAAGATGGAGGCCAGAATGTCTGATCAGACCGTTAATATCTCCCGACGTAAATTCCTGATAGGCACCACATCAGCAGGAGTTGGCCTGTCATTGGGTTTGTATCTGCCGTTGGCCAATGCCCAGTCGAATGATGATGCATCGGTACCCGAAGTTAATGCCTGGGTGGTTATCCAGCCTGATGATACCGTTATCATTCGTATAGCGCGTTCTGAAATGGGTCAGGGCACATTAACCGGGCTGGCGCAATTGGTAGCTGAAGAACTGGAGTGTGACTGGTCAAAAGTCACTACTGAATATCCTACTCCGGGTGAAAGTCTTGCCAGGGACCGTGCCTGGGGCAGTTTTTCCACGGGAGGCAGCCAGGGAATTCGGGGAAGTCATGAGTACGTTCGTGAAGGT
>JABDQZ010000123.1 GCA_013041975.1 Gammaproteobacteria bacterium | reverse complement strand
GTAGTGATTGATCCCCGTGAGACAGAGAGTTGTGATATCGCAGACCTGCATTTGCCGATAACAGCTGGTGCCGATATTGACCTGTTCAATGGGTTGCTGACTTACCTGAAAAGTACACAGAAAATTAATGAAGACTTTGTTGCTGATCATACCACTGGCTTTGATGAGACCATGGCTAGCGCTGAAGCCGTTGGTACGAACCTGGATGAAATTGCCCAGCGTTGTGGCCTGGACCTAAAAGATCTTACGGTCTTTTATCACTGGTTTGCTGAAACCGAAAAAACCGTCACTGTATATTCTCAGGGGGTCAACCAGTGGTCCTGTGGTACTGATAAGGTCAATGCCATAATCAATTGTCACCTGGCCACGGGTCGTATAGGAAAACCGGGCCAGGGCCCTTTCTCGTTCACAGGCCAACCCAATGCCATGGGCGGAAGGGAAGTCGGAGGTCTGGCAAACCAGTTGGCCGCCCACATGGACTTTCATCCTGACGACGTGGCTACCGTAGAGACGTTCTGGCAGGCTCCCAATATTGCCAGGCAGCCGGGCTTGAAAGCCGTTGATCTGTTCAAGGCGATTGAACAGGGAAAAATCAAAGCCGTCTGGATCATGGCAACCAATCCGCTGGTCAGTATGCCGGAGGCAAATGCTGTCAGGGACGCACTCGCACAATGTGAGCTTGTTGTTGTGTCTGACTGCATGCGAAAAACCGACACGATAGAAATGGCGGACATCATGCTTCCGGCGGCAACCTGGGGCGAGAAAGATGGCACTGTGACCAATTCTGAGAGAAGAATCTCCCGTCAGCGTGCATTTCTGTCAATGCCGGGGGAGTCAAAAGCGGACTGGTGGATTATATCCGAGGTAGCGAAGCGTCTCGGTTATGCCGATGCTTTTGACTATGCCAGGCCTGCTGATATCTGGCGAGAATATGCGGCCATGTCGGGTTTCAGGAACCAAGGTAAACGGGATTTTGATATTAGTGGTCTGCAGGACATCACTGACCGCGAATACAACCAGATACAACCCATTCAGTGGCCAACTGCAGCAGCAAATGATTCAGCATCAGAATATTTCTTTGGCGATGGTCGTTTTTACCATGCCGACCAAAAGGCCCGCCTGGTACCTGTGAAAAGTTGTGTTGATTACCCAAAAGCCTGTGATGATTATCCACTGGTATTGAACACCGGCCGTATTCGTGATCAGTGGCATACCATGACTCGTACGGGAAAGTCTGCCCGCCTTTCCCGTCATCTCCCTGAACCACTCCTGGAAATCAACCCAATTGATGCAGCCAGCTTTCAGATAAAAAATAATCAACTGGTGATGGTTAAAAGCCGGCATGGGCAAATCTGTGTGCGTGCACTGGTTTCAGAAAAACAAAAGACAGGGAATCTGTTTGTACCCATGCACTGGAACCGTTTGTATGCCAGTAGTGGTACGGTGGGTTCCGTGGTCAATGCGGTAACTGATCCTTTTTCAGGCCAACCCCAGTTTAAACATACTCCGGTATCTGTCACCCCGCTGTCTATTGCCTGGCAAGGCTTTTTGTTAACCAGTGACTCCATTGAAAACCTGTCGTTCCCATACTGGATTAAACAAAAAAGACAGAATGTCATGCGCTATGAGATCGCAAGTGACCAGGTAGTGTCTGACTGGTCGCAACTGGTACGTGAGCTGTTCCCGATGGAGGGTGACTGGATAGAGTTTTTCGATAATAGTAGTGGTTACTATCGTGCGGCATTGATAAATGAAGGCAGATTGAAGGCTTGTCTGCTGGTTGCTACTGATGACACTTTGCCAGATGATGAATGGATTGATTCATTGTTTGCGGAGCAAAAGCTCAATGATCAGTCACGCATCAGCCTGTTATCAGGCATGCCCCCTGGTGATGTTAAACCTGCCGGTAAAACAGTGTGTGCGTGTTTCAATGTTGGCATTAACACGATAGTTGATGCTATCAAAAATCAACAGCTGGTTTCAGTAGAGGCCATTGGCACGGCACTGCAGGCGGGTACCAACTGTGGTTCCTGTCTTCCCGAGTTGGAGGAAATACTCAAACACAATTGCTGAAGTCTTCTCAAGGATGATGGCTTGTGGATGACTCAACCTGAGCAGCACAAAAAATATGGAAAACTGTCATTAGTCAACAGGTTTACTGGCGAATCGGCTCAAGAATTATTGAGTTTTTAGAGAGCCAGATGCCTGGACAGGGAGATTCCTGTATCTCGCCCGAAAAACTGCAATACCTGAGGAAATGCTATATTGTCAGCTGCAAATTTGGTGCAGCAAGGAACTCTTTGAGAACTGTAGGATCAGATATCAGCGTAAACAGCAGATTTCTGCTGTTATTTTATGTGTTGCTCGTATTACTATTAGTGCATACACAATGATAAAAATTGACAAATCTTTTCAGGTGATTCGATGAAAAAAATCCAGGCTTACAGTTTGTTTCTGTTAATGGCGTTTTTCCCGTTTGTGGCTATGGCCCAATTTGAGGAAGGTCATGAATACCGCGTTTTATATAACCAGCCGCCGGTAGAAAAGGGGGCCCCGCTGGAAGTGGTTGAGTTCTTCTGGTACGGCTGCCCACACTGCTTTAAATTCGAGCCCTACCTGCAAAACTGGAAGGCGAAAAAGCCGGCTGATGTAAACCTGGTGAAGGTGCCTGCAGCCTTTCATCCTCAGGCAAAATTTCATGCCTATGTCTACTATGCGCTTGAATTGATCGGCGAGGCAGAACGCATGCAGAACGTGATTTTTGAAGCCATGCACAAGAAAGGTAACAAGCTGGGCGACCAGGCTGCAGTGGAAAAACTGCTGGAAGAGAACGGTGTGGATGTGAAAACTTTCCGCAAGGCGATGAAGGCCTGGCATGTTGATTCAAAGGTAAAAAGAGCGATTGCGCTGTTCGACAAGTCACAATTAACAGGTGTACCTTCAATCGCTGTTAATGGCCGCTTTACATCAGGTGATGTCAAAAACTACCAGCAACTGGCAGATGTGATTGATCATATGATCGGTCTGGCCAGAGAAGAGCAGGCGCAACAATAACCCGTATTTACCCTTATGGAAGCAGGTAACCACAATCAGATGCTTAGCCTGCTAACCTATAATATCCAGTCAGGTTCGCAAACGACCAGTTTTCGGGAGTATGTGACCAAGGGCTGGAAACAGATCCTGCCGCATCGTCACCAGTTGCATAACCTGAATGCGATTGGTGATCTGCTTGAAGATTATGATTTTGTTGGCCTTCAGGAGGTTGATGGCGGCAGCTTGCGTAGCGGGTTTGTCAATCAGACTCGCTATCTGGCGGGGCGTGCCGGTTTCCCCTACTGGTTCGCCCAGTCCAATCGCAATATGGGGCAACTGGCCCAGCACAGTAATGGTCTGTTGAGTCGCTATCCCCCATCCAAATGTTTTCACAGACGCTTGCCAGGTATGCCGGGTCGCGGAATTCTTATCGCTGAATATGATTATGGCGTAGAAATACTGGCTGTCATCGTGGTGCATCTGTCGCTGGGCGGGCATTCGCAACGACGCCAGGTTGACTACATCCGCAATCTGGCCGACCAGTACCCATACTCAATTATTCTCGGAGATTTCAATCGCTCGTCTGAAAGTAAACTGATGAAGAAGCTTTTTGCTGCCGGCTATCAGGATGGCAGTTCCAATGCTCCCACCTTTCCAAGCTGGAAGCCACGCCGCAAAATTGACTATATACTGGTTTCTGAAGGACTGGAGGTTTGTTCTTCGGAAGTTGTTGAGTATCATCTATCGGATCATTTACCGATCGAGTTAAAAGTTATTCTGCCGGAGACGGTGAGATTACACGCATAAAACAGGGATTCAGGAGTTTCTATGGCCACTCAGGAAACAGAATGGAAAGATAAATACAAAAACCTTTCCATTGAATTTGAATCACTGGAACGCACCAGTGATGATACCCGGAAAATTTTCTGCCGTACGCTGGTGCGTCTCACTATGTCGGTCAAGGGGCTCAATAAATCTCTTGATCCCTATATCACCGGGATCAACGATTTGGTTAAAAAGGACTGCGGGCCAGACATACGCAAGAAACTGGATGAATTGTCAGACCAGCTGATCCGTGCATCTGATGCCAAGCCTGCTAAAGATCCCTTCGAAAGCCTGATAGAAAATTTTTCCCTGGATCAGGGGAAACAGAAACGTGCCCTGACGCTATGGCAGCAGATGAACGCCCGCCCGGAAGATGTGACTGATCGAATGATCAATGAACTGGTCGAGATGCTGGGAGGTGAACCACTGCAGCAGGAATCGGCAGGGCCTGAAAAGAAAAAAGGCGGTTTGATGTCGCGCCTGTTTTCCGGTGACAAGGATAAAAGCAGTGATGATCAGGCAAACCGGCCCGAGGCCCCCAATACGATATTAAGAGAAGTTCTGGGAGACCTGGACTGGCCCAACGCCATCAAGCCACAGGTTTTTTCCCTGATTGATAAGCTTCATGAAAAGGCTTCGGATGATATGTGGGTCAAGGTGATCTCCAATATCAACGATATTATTGTTGATGCCTTGTCGAGTTATCAGTCTGAAGTTCATTCGGCTGAAAAATTTCTTGCCGAGTTATCAAAGCGTCTGCATGAAATTGATGGTTTTGTACAGTCGGCCAATGCCATGCGCACTGAATCGCTGGAAAGCGGCAGGGCGCTGGGCAAGACCATGTCAGAGCAGGTTGACGGGATTTCCAGCAGTATGCGGCAGGCCACAGATCTGGAGGTGCTCAAGTCAACCGTTGAGCAAAAGCTGGATGTCATTCAATCCAATGTCTCTCGCCACCTTGAATCAGAAGAACAAAGGCACAGCACGGCCAGTGAGCGTGAAGAAGCGTTAAAAGCAAAATTGCTTGACCTGGAATCTGAAACCAAGGGATTGAGAGAGCAAATCAGGGAAGCGGCAATCAAGGCGGTCAGAGATGCTGTGACGGGTTTGCCCAATCGCCAGGCCTACGATGAACGCATGGAGCAAGAGTTTTCACGCTGGAAACGTTTTGGTGAACCGCTTGCCGTACTGGTATGGGATATTGATGATTTCAAGAAAATCAATGATACCTATGGTCATCAAAGCGGAGACAAGGCATTACGTGCGATGGCTGAAAAATTAAAAGACACCATACGTGAAACCGACTTTATTGCCCGTTACGGCGGTGAAGAATTTGTCGTGTTGCTGGTTGGTACAGACCTGGACGGTGCAAAAGAGGCTGCTGAGAAGATGCGCCAGCGCATTGAAAAAGTCGGCCTGAAAGCGAACGAAGACATAATACGTATGACCGTTTCCGGGGGGATCAGTATGTTTCAGCAGGGTGATCTGCCAAAGGATGTTTTTGAGCGGGCAGATCAGGCACTTTACAA
>JABDQZ010000116.1 GCA_013041975.1 Gammaproteobacteria bacterium | reverse complement strand
ACCCTGGACAATACCAAACAGGGCAGATGGGTTATCAGCATGCGCCTTTTTACTGCGTTGTGCCCAGCGCAAGGAAAGTTCCATGGAAATTTTCGCTTCATCATAAGTGGCTGGATACGGCGTGCATTCATCGAAGATCATGACGATATCAGAACCTAGTTCACGCTGAACCTGCATGGATTCTTCCGGCCCCATGAAGACCTTGGCACCATCGACCGGTGATCGAAATGCAACACCTTCTTCGGTAATTTTTCTCATGGAACCCAGACTGTAAACCTGGAAACCACCTGAGTCAGTCAAAATAGGTTTTTCCCAGTGCATGAAGTCATGCAAATCCCCATGCTCACGGATAATTTGTGTACCCGGACGCAGCCACAGATGAAAAGTATTACCCAGGATAATGTCAGCGCCGATCGCTTCAAGTTCCTCTGGTGTCATGGCTTTCACAGTGCCATAGGTACCAACCGGCATGAAGGCAGGTGTCTCAATATTGCCACGCTCGAAGCCCAGACTGGCTCTTCGAGCCGAATCATTATTTGAAAATATCTTAAATTTCATTTTATTAACAAAGTGTTATAAAACATATGTGAATTAATTTATTATGCAGCTATTAAAAGATATTGTTGTAAATCAGCAAATCATTCATTGACACCTGCATCGGTTTATTAGAAAATACTTATGTGCTGATTATTCAGCACATCCTCCATCCTCCTTTGGTGGTACTTGGCGCGGCTCCCCTGCCGCGCCTTTTTTTTTGTTCGATAGTCTTTTAATTCCTTTTTTCCAGCCACATGGCATCGCCATAGCTAAAGAAGCGATATTGCTGCTCAACAGCATGCTGATAGGCCTGCATGATATTTTCGTAACCAACAAATGCTGATACCAGCATGAGCAATGTCGATTCTGGTAAATGGAAATTTGTCAGCATCACATCAACAACATTGAATCTGAACCCTGGCCGAATAAAAAGCTGTGTATCACCCTGATAGACTTGTAACGTACCAGTACTAGCCGCAGATTCGAGACTTCTGACAGACGTCGTTCCAATAGCTATCACGCGTCCGCCACGATAGCGTGTTTCTTGTACCGCATCGACCACCTGCTGATCCAGTTCCACATATTCCTTATGCATCTGGTGTTCATCGAGATTGTCGACTCTTACCGGCTGAAAAGTACCCGCGCCAACATGCAAGGTCACAAACACTGATCTAACACCCTTGTCATTCAGCTTTTCCAACATCTCGTCAGTAAAATGCAAACCTGCGGTTGGCGCTGCCACTGCACCGGTTTTTTCTGCATAAACGGTCTGATATCGGGACTGATCGTCGTTACCATCCTGCCGGGTAATATAGGGAGGTAAAGGCATATGACCTTTGTCCATCATGATAGAAAGAAATGCCTGACCAGAGGATTGCAATACAAACAGTGCATCCTGCCGATCAAGCACTTCAACTTCATGACCACCTTCGAGAGTGAGTTTACCGCCGGGTTTCGGAGACTTGCTTGAACGTACATGAGCTAAAACCTGATAGTCGTCCAGCAAACGCTCAATCAGAATCTCAACCCTGCCACCAGTCTGTTTCTGACCAAACAGACGTGCTGGCATCACCTTGGTGTTATTGAACACCAGTAGATCGTTTTCATTTACCTTGTCGATGAAAGATGAAAAATGCTCATCCTTCAGATCACCGGCATTGCCATTCAGGCATAACAGGCGACTGTTACCGCGTTGTTCAGGTGGAAACTGGGCAATCAGCGATTCGGGTAACTCGTAATGAAAATCTGATAATTTCATGGGGCGCGATATTAACACGAGACTTGCCGGAATAATTATTCCGGTTATACTTGCCAGCCTCTAAGAAATCTCTTAGCCAGAGTGGTGAAATTGGTATACACGACGGATTCAAAATCCGTTGCCTTCACGGGCGTGTCGGTTCAAGTCCGACCTCTGGTACCATATAAATTAAGGGCTTAGCTCATTCGGGCTGGGCCTTTTTCATTTTCGCCATAGGACAATGGATCAAAAGTCCTTTGGCCTAGTCATTGAAATATCCGCTTGGGCGCCTTGGACTTGGGACATTGAAAATTACTTCAAAGTAGCCTATCCGCAGAATCAATTACTGAAATGGTGAATGATGACTTTTATTGAAAAGCAATCAGCTTTTTATATTGAATGGTTGTAGCTTAGGGTAAATCACAAGGTTGAGTCTCAGGCATAGTCTATGTATCTTCTAGCATTCGTGTTGAAACAAGGAGCTTACCAGTATGCTATCCTCGGGCGCGTCAAAATTCGCTCTTTTTATTCTAGCTATTGAGCTGTTGCTTCTCGGTCCCGTTAAGGGGCACGCTGAACCCACTACCGAGCCACCATTGGTGAGTTCGAGCCTTTTTTTGCTGGGAGATGCACCCCAAGCGCCTGCTCAAAAATTCTCAACGTTTAATACCTTATCGCTGACACGACTCAACGTCCCCTCCAACAATACAGGCGGATGGAGCATTGATACTGCTGATCGCCAGCTGGTTCGGTCATTTTATAACAGTGTTTACCAGGCCTCTGAAGATACTCCCATTGATTGGAGCGGCGACCAGTCGACCTGTTCTGCTGGGGACACAAGCAATGACTTTAAAAATGCCGTGCTTGCGAGAATCAACTTTTTCCGCGCAATGGCCGGAGTTCCCGCGAATATCACTTTGAACGCTAACTAC
>JABDQZ010000113.1 GCA_013041975.1 Gammaproteobacteria bacterium | reverse complement strand
GTCAATGATTGAAGACATCAGTAAAAAGCGTATACCCCATGAAAGATCTCAAATAACTGACCATTTAACCGTCAGTGTTGGGGTTGCTTCGATTATGCCTGCCAATGATGAAAACTGGGAACAGCTGATCAGCAAAGCAGACCAGGCATTATACCTGTCAAAGGCAAAAGGCAGAAACCAGGCAAAACTTTATAGTGCAGTGAACTAGACTGGACGGCCTGGAATCAGTGTGTTGAGCGACTGATACGCTGGGCAATCTCATCAGACATCTTTTGCTCCTGCACGTCACGTTGTTTCTGTTCAGTGGCCACAATGCGGCCCATGGCTTTATCCATACTCTGGGTACGGATGTGTTTTTGTGTCCATTTTTGCTTGTGCTCGGAAGTGTTTTGCTGGCTCTGACGCACGACTTCTTCCTGCTCGTAAATCGCGGTTTCAAGTTTTTTGATAAAGGCCTGGTATTCCCTTAGCTGTGAAGCACTGATACCAACACTGGCAGACTGATTAAAACGGGCAAGGTATTCAGCGTGATAATTCCTGAGATCCTTCAACTTGGCCTCTTCTTCATGCTGTTGCTTACGGGACTTGCCAAACTTGCGCGCAGCACTGGCCTCGCGATTTTCAGCGACTTTTAATACCGGTTTAAATCGATCAGAAGTGTTCATTCTAGTTATTTCTCCTGTTCTCGCCTGTTCTAATTATCATGGGCTCAGTTAGGAAACAATGTTCCCAGGTCAGCCAGGCTCTGCTCCAGATTGACCGGAGTGTACATGTCCTGCCTTAAAAAATCCTGCAACATGGGCATAGCCTCAATGGCTGCGTCAATCATCTGGTCCGATCCAGCCTCGTAGGCACCCACGCTGATCAGGTCTCTGTTCTGCTGATAAAGCGAATACAATCGCTTGAAATCACTGGCACTGAGCTGATGATTTGTTGTTGTTATATCATTCATGGCACGACTGATTGAGGCCTCAATATCAATGGCCGGATAATGTCCGGACTCGGCCAGACGCCTCGACAATACAATATGTCCGTCCAGAATAGCACGTGCCGCATCAGCAATAGGATCATTCTGATCATCGCCTTCTGTAAGTACAGTATAGAACGCTGTAATGGAACCACCACCTTTTTCTCCATTTCCGGCTCTTTCCACCAGATGAGGCAACTTGGCAAAAACCGAGGGCGGATAACCTTTGGTTGCTGGTGGCTCATTAATTGCCAGGCCGATTTCACGCTGCGCCTGTGCATAACGGGTGAGTGAATCCATCAGTAGCAACACCTGTTTGCCCCTGTCTCGAAAGGCCTCGGCAATACTGGTGGCGAGCATGGCACCATGCATGCGACGCAAAGGGGCCTGATCAGCAGGAACTGCTACCACCACAGCTCGTTTAAGCCCCTCTTCACCCAGAATATTTTCAACAAATTCCTTGACCTCTCGACCACGTTCACCGATCAGTCCAACCACCACGACATCGGCATTGGTATACTTGGTCATCATCCCCAGCAGTACGGATTTACCGACACCGGATCCGGCAAACAGGCCCAGTCGCTGTCCGCGACCAACACTCAGCAACGCATTAATGGCTCTAACACCAACATCCAGCGGTTCACGAATCGGGTCACGCTCTAACGGGTTGATGGATTCCCCAGTTAGTGGTCGACGTTCCTGTGAATGTAACGGGCCTTTACCATCAAGCGGACGCCCTGCGCCATCAATGACCCTGCCTAACAGGCCATCACCCACCAGTGCTTCTCCAACACGTCCGGTAGGCACAACACGGGCATCCTGCTCCAGGCCTCGAATGTTGCCGGTAGGCATCAAATACAGGCTTTCACCGGAGAAGCCAACAACTTCCGCTTCAATTTCGGCTCCATCGGAATTGATGACTTCACATTGTTCACCGATGGCGGCACGACATCCAGAGGCTTCCAGCGTCAAGCCGATCATACGCGTAAGCCGACCTTCAACCACCAGGTTTCTGGAATCAGACATATAACTTTGCAACTGATTGATACGTTTCGCCCAGATTGGGCCGCGTTCAGTTGTCGGTAGATTCATCATCAATTTCACCGATACCTTGACGACGCTCATCTGAGATCAACGGAGCGATCAATGCATCCAGGCGTGATTCCAGCGTGGCATCAATTTGCGAATCACCGGAAGTCACACGGCAACCGCCACGTTTAAGAACAGGGTCTTCAACAATACGCCAACTCTGTTCCTTGTCGTTAAGCGAAAAAATATCTCGAATGATTTCTGCATCTTCCGGATTAAGAACCAGTATGATGTCCTGACTGGAAACCGGTAACGCAGACATGGCCTCTCTTACCACACCGACGACGTGATTGGGGTCCATTTTCACTTCACGTCTTACCAGCTGTTTTACCATACTGATAACCAGTTCAACGATTTCGTTTTCGACCTGTTCATCCAGATTTTCGAAAGGCTTTTGAAAGCTTTGCAGTATCCTGTCAAAGGCTGCCAGTCTTTCTTCAAAATGCTGTCGATATTGTTCAAGCGCTTCGTTGTGCCCAAACTCGAAGCCTTCCTTGCGACCTTCCTGGTAAGCTTCCTGGCGAGCCTGCTCCTGCAGTTTTTCAAGTTCGGCTGCTGTCATTTGAGAGCCGCGCCCGCGTGCCACAGCTTTACCTGCCTGGGCAGGGTCAGTCATATCGTTTAATCGAAAATCACTGACATTTTCGGCATCTTTGGCCCTGATGATGCGTGACTTAGATAAGTTCTTCACCACCGCCACCTAATACAATTTCCCCGGCATCAGCCAGTCGACGTACCACGGTAAGAATTTCTTTCTGCGCCGCTTCAACATCAGTGAGCTTGGCAGGAGCAGCCGCTTCGAGATCATCGCGCAGCATGTCAGCCGCACGCGAAGACATATTCTTGAAGAATTTTTCTTTCAATCCATCATCAATACCACGCATGGCCAGCAGCAATTGCTCGGAAGCCACTTCACGCAGCAGGGTCTGGAAACCTCGATCGTCGATTTCGTTGAGGTTTTCAAACACAAACATGTTGTCCTGGATTTCCTGGGCCAGGTCTTCATCAACCTCGGTGATATCTTCCATCACGGATTGTTCGATCGTACCTTCAACCAGGTTAAGTATATCTGCCGCCTTTTTAACGCCACCCAATGCGGATGATTTAACGTTACTGGACCCAGAAAACTGTTTTTCCAGAATATTATCCAGCTCCTGCAATGCATTGGGTTGAATACCTTCCAATGCGGCTACGCGCATAATGATATCGCTGCGTACCTTTTCCGGAAATTCAGATAAAACAGCGGCGGCCTGGTCCGGATCAAGAAATGACATGACAATAGAAATAATCTGCGGATGTTCCAGTCGGATCATCTCGGCAATGGACTTCGGTTCCATCCATTTAAGCTGTTCCAGGCCCTTACTGTTTCTGCCCAGCAGGATGCGGTCAATCATACCGCTCGCCTTGTCAGCACCCAGCGCAGAGGTGAGCATGTTACGAATATAGTCATCCGAACCAAGCCCCAGTGACGTCTGGTTGCCAATCGTGGCAATGAACTCGGCCATCACCTCTTCCATCATTTCGGAAGTCACGTTGGTGAGGCCAGCCATCACCATACCAAGATCCTGAACTTCTTTAGGTCCCATGTGCTGCAGAATATCGGCTGCATGTTTTTCACCAAGGCCCAGTAACAACAGTGCTGATTTCTGGGTACCGTTTAGCGATGATGATTTGGAGGCTTCTTCATTCATGAGCGTTACGATTCACCATGACTCCAGGATTTAACCAGTTGGGCAACACGCTTGGGGTCCTCATCCACCAGGCGTCTTGCAGCTTCAAGGATGCTTTCATAATTGCCTGGGCCTGGCAAGCTGATTGGCTCGCCATTTTCATCGACACCCAGTGACAGAGGGCCTCCGGCAGCTCCTTCACCGCCTTCACCTGCTGCGCCGCCCTGCGCTCCACCGGCCATCGCCACGCCTCCTTCAAGGGTCACAATGTCGTTACTGGTCAGGCGTTTCATGGCGGGTCTTAGTACCAGCAGGATCAGTAGAATAACAACCAGAATGCCACCGACCTGCTTGAGAATATCCCAGAACCATGACTGTTCCCACATGGGGACTTCGGGTAAGGCTTCTACAGGCTCAGGTGTCATGAAAGACGAATTGATAATTTTAACGGTATCACCGCGCACACCATCAAAACCGATGGCTTCCTTGACCAGTTGAGACAGTCTTTCAATTTCTTCCGGTGTACGTTCAGTACGTTGAGGCTGACCATCCTGCCCCAGTGTTACCAGGTCATCAACGACGACGGCGACCGACAGCTTTCTGATATTGGCAGGCGACAGGCGAGTATGGCTGATGGTTTTATCCAGCTCATAGTTACGCGTGGATTGTCTACTGGAACTGGCAGTTGCTCCACCTTCACCTCCACCAGCGACTCCACCTTCGGCAACTTCAGGTGCATTGCCAGCGGCGGCTGGCTGGTTGGTCAGTGCGCCAGGGATACCTCCAACACCGGCACCGGCGCCAAGCGATTCTTCGTTGAGCTGTTCACTGCGCAATGCAGGCAGATCAGGATTATAACTTTCACGCGTTCTTTCGGTAACGGTAAAGTCGATATCGGCCGCTACCTGTACCCGTAAACGGTTTTCACCAATGATGGGGACCAGGATATCGTAAACACGATCACGATAACGCTCTTCCACCTTGCTGCTATATTCAAACTGGCTGGCAGATAACTGCATGGCCTGCGAACTTTTACGACTGCTTAACAGGTTACCTTTCTGGTCGACAACCGTAACGTGCTCCGACTCGAGTTCAGCCACACTGGATGCAACCATGTGTACAATAGCATCGATCTGTCCTTCCTGAAGTTTGCGACCGGCAAACAGTTTAAGCGTGACCGAGGCACTGGGTGTTTTGCGTTTTCTGATAAATACCGATTGCTTGGGAATGGCCAGATGCACACGCGCACTCTGTATGGCATTAATCGTTGCAATGGTGCGTGCCAGTTCACCTTCAATAGCACGTTGATGTCGCGCCTTTTCAACCAGTTGGCTGACGCCAAAGCCGGGATCGCCTGTCATCAGTTCAAAACCCATGCCGGCACTGCGCGGTAACCCCAATGAGGCCAGTTTTATCTTGGCATCATGTAGTTTGGCGCTTTCCACCAGGATCATGCCGTTGGCAGGATCAATACTGTGCTGAATATTATTCGTCTGCAATGCATTGATAACGTCCACGGCATCCTTTTCAGTCAGAGAAGCATCCAGCACGCTGTAGTTTGGTGTCTGTGACCACATGACAACAGCGACACCCAGTGCAACACTGATAGCGATACCCACCATTGCACCCAATTGCCTGAAAATCGGATTCCCTCCCAGGTTTGGAACGCTGGTTGAGCCGTTTTCTGTGGTTGCTACATTTGCTTCTGCCATTGTTGTTCCCCGTGAACTAATGGTTATTCGTTAAGCCTTAAACAGGCATACTCATGACTTCTTTATAGGCTTCCAGAAACTTGTTTCTGACTTCCACCATGGCTGAAAATGCCAGCTTGGATTTCTGGGAGGCAATCATGACCTCAGAGAGGCTGACATTCGGGTCACCCATTTCAAAAGCGGTTTTCAATGCGCCCGATGTTTGTTGTGCCTGGTTTACTGAATTAAGAGACTGCGAAAAGATATCGCTGAAACTGACCGTGGACTGTACTTCTGTCTGGGGACGAACAGCTTCGGGCTGAGTCTGAGCCTGCATGACCCGCATCTGCGCCAGTACCTGACTGATTTCTGGTGACACTGCTGACATGATCATCTCCTGATGTCGGTTTTTTGTCGTTTAGGACGATACCTGCAGGATCAATGCCAACTAT
>JABDQZ010000107.1 GCA_013041975.1 Gammaproteobacteria bacterium | reverse complement strand
ATTGTCATGGTGGGTGAAATTGGCGGTAGTGCCGAAGAAGATGCCGCAGCGTTTATTCGAGACAATGTCAGTAAACCGGTGGTGGCCTATATTGCCGGTGTCACAGCGCCTTCCGGCAAGCGTATGGGACATGCGGGCGCTATTGTGAGTGGTGGCAAAGGCACAGCTGATGGCAAGTTTGCTGCCCTGGAAGCAGCTGATGTTGCCACCGTGCGTTCGCCTGCCGAGATAGGTAAGCGTATGACTGAATTGCTTGGCTGATTCTTTCTCCCTCTACTTTAATGAGAGGGTTTGCCTCTCCCCCTGGACGCGCATATCATCACAGCTGGATTTCAATTCGGATAACAGGCAATGTCCCTCAACATCGTAATGGCCCAGATCAATCTTTGTGTGGGCGATATTTCCGGCAATGTAAAAAAGATCATTGATGCTGCACAGCGTGCCAGGCAAGAGCATCAGGCGCAGCTGGTGATTTTTCCCGAATTAACCCTCACAGGCTATCCTCCCGAGGACCTGTTATTGCGCCCCTCCTTTCTGGAGGCTGTGGAACAGGCTGTTGAGGAACTGACAAGCGCGATCTCGGGAATCAAGCTATTGGTAGGCTATCCAGTCCGCAAGCAGGGAAAGCTTTTTAACGCCGCGGGTCTGTTGGGTGATGGCAAGGTTCATGTTGAATACCTGAAACAGGCATTACCCAATTACAGTGTTTTTGATGAAAAGCGCTATTTTTCACCAGGTATTGACGCGGTTGTTTTTAATCATCAGGGTGTCAATTTCGGCATCACCATTTGTGAAGATGTCTGGGAGAATGAACCGGTTGAGATGGCTGTAAAAGCCGGTGCGCAGGTTATCCTGAATCTGAATGCTTCGCCATTTGATTCAGACAAACGAAACCAGCGCGAAACCCTGTTGCAGACTCAGGCCTCGAAACATGGCGTTGCAATCATCTATGTCAATCTCGTTGGTGGTCAGGATGAGTTGGTGTTTGATGGTGGTTCGATGGCTGTGCGTGAAAGTGGCCATATTGTTTACCGGGCTGGGTTTTTCCAGGAAGCACTTTTGCCCGTAAATTGTGATCTGGACCTTGAAGCTCGGCTCCCGGTGCCATTTTCCGAAGACAAGCTATCCCTGATCCACAGGGCGCTGGTGATGGGTATCCGTGATTATGTGCAGAAAAACGGATTTCATGGTGCGGTACTCGGTTTGTCTGGTGGTATCGATTCGGCACTGGTGCTGGCACTGGCGGTTGAAGCGCTTGGTTCCGATCAGGTAGAAGTGCTGTCCATGCCCTCACGCTATACGTTGGATATGAGTAATGAAGATGCCTTGTTGCAGGCTGAGAAACTGGCTGTGAAGCATGCTTGCATACCGATTGAAAAGCCGTTTTCCGCTTTTATGGAATTACTCAGCAGTGAATTCGAAGGCCTCGAAGCAGATACCACCGAGGAAAATATCCAGGCACGCTGCCGCGGGATTCTGTTGATGGCCATCAGCAACAAGAAAGGAAAAATATTACTGACAACCGGTAATAAAAGTGAAATGTCGGTTGGCTATGCGACCTTGTACGGCGATATGGCAGGTGGATTTGCTCCGATAAAAGATTGCCCCAAAATGCTGGTTTATGAACTGGCCAGATACTGTAACCGCGATGGCGAAGTCATTCCGCAACGTGTTATCGACCGTCCGCCATCAGCGGAGTTGCGCCCTGATCAGAAAGATACTGACAGTCTGCCGGATTACGAAATTCTGGATGAAATACTTGAACTGTATGTGGAACAGGATGCCAGTGCGCAGAATATTGTTGAAAGGGGATTCGAGGAAGCAACGGTACGAAGGATTATCCGTCTGGTGGATATTAATGAATACAAACGTCGCCAGGCACCACCAGGAGTCAAAATTACCCAGCGGGCTTATGGTCGGGATCGTCGATACCCGATGACGAACCGTTTCAGATCGGATATGCTTTAGTTCATAAAAGAATCTTTTGGGGGAAATAATGAAAAAAGTTGAAGCGATTATCAAACCATTCAAACTGGATGAAGTCAGGGAAGCCTTATCCAATGAAGGTATTACCGGTTTGACAGTTTCTGAAGTGAAAGGCTTTGGTCGTCAAAAAGGTCACACCGAGCTTTATCGTGGCGCAGAATATGTTGTGGATTTCCTGCCAAAAGTGAAGCTGGAAATGGTAATTACTGATGACAAGCTTGATAGCTGTATTGATGCGATTAGCGGCGCTGCGAAGACAGGCAAGATTGGTGACGGAAAGATCTTCATTTCTTCAGTTGAGCGCGTGATTCGTATTCGTACGGGTGAGGAAGGCGACTCGGCGATTTAAACCTCTATCCTGTCCCTCCCCCTTATCAAGGGGGAAGTTGGAAGGGGTTAAAATTAATTCTTGTCCAACTCAAAATAATCCCAGACCTTCCTGCCAATCGTAGGTTCCTCAAGATCTATCGGGTCTTCAATAAAATTCCCTTTGTCCTCGTTGAGTTTAAATACCCTGCGTGTATCTGCTGCCAGTTTGTCCTTACCCAGTTTTGTGTAAGCCTCAATCATAATTTCCAGTGCTTCTTTCACCGAAGGCGTGCGCTGGTATTTTTCAACAACCGCTGAGGCTCTTCGTGCAGCAGCCACGTAGGCTGAGCGCTCCATGTAGTAACGGGCAACATGCAGTTCGTGTTTGGCCAGATTGTTGCGCAGGAAAATCATGCGTTTACGTGCATCATCTGCATATTCACTGTCCGGGAAACGTCTGGTCAGTTCAGAAAAGTCCTTGAAAGAGTCCAGCGCTGCTCCCGGGTCGCGCTGGGAAGTATCTGTAGGTATAAAGCGGGTCAAAAATCCCAGGCGACGGTTGAAGTTAACGATGCCTTTCAAGTAAAGCGCATAGGCAACAGCAGGGTGACTGGGATTCAGGCGAATAAAGCGGTCCGCTGCAGCGAGGGCAGATTCTGGTTCACCATCCCGGTAATAGGCATAAGCCAGGTCAAGTTGTGACTGCAGCGCATATTTACCGAATGGATAACGGGCTTCCAGTAGTTCGTAATATTTGATGGCTGTCTGATAGTTGCCTTCACGCATGGCTGAGCTGGCTTCAGTGTAGAATTTCTGGGCCGACCAGTTCCGGGTTTTGTCTTCCTCTTCCGGTAGCAGGGAACAGGCGCT
>JABDQZ010000057.1 GCA_013041975.1 Gammaproteobacteria bacterium | reverse complement strand
ATATTTCGGAACAGATGGAATCCGTGGCCGCGTTGGGCAAGGCCAGATCACACCTGAATTTGTATTAAGGCTGGGGTGGGCTGCCGGCCAGGTACTGGGCAAAGGTGCAGGCAGTAAAATACTTATCGGTAAGGACACACGAAAGTCGGGCTATATGTTTGAATCAGCATTGGAAGCAGGACTTGTCGCAGCCGGAATGGACATCCTTCTTCTTGGGCCAATGCCAACACCAGCTATTGCCTACCTGACTCGTACCTTCCATGCGCAGGCGGGTATCGTGATCAGTGCATCCCACAATCCCCATTACGATAACGGCATAAAGTTCTTTTCAGCAGAAGGTAAAAAACTGCCTGACGAAATTGAACTGGCGATAGAAGCCGAGCTGGATAAAACCATGACAACGGTTGATCCAGAGATTCTGGGCAAGGCCTATCGTGTTGAAGATGCTGCAGGGCGTTATATCGAGTTCTGCAAAAGCACCGTGCCTTACTCCATGAATTTAAATGGGCTGAAGATAGTCGTTGATACGGCTCATGGTGCAACCTATAACACCACACCGCTGGTCTTTTCTGAACTGGGTGCCAAAGTGATTCATATTGGTGGAGAGCCTGATGGTCTGAATATCAACGATGGTGTAGGTTCAACAGATACAAAACTGATGCGTGAAACCGTTATCAAGGAGCAGGCTGATATTGGTATCGCAATGGATGGAGATGGTGATCGCCTGATAATGGTTGATGGCAAGGGTAAAGAAGTTGATGGTGACGACATTCTTTACATTATTGCCCGATCTCGTCAACGTTCCGGCCATCTTGAGGGTTCTGTGGTTGGCACAGTGATGTCCAATCTGGGTCTGGAACATGCGCTTGCCAGTAACGATATTGGTTTTGAGAGAGCCAGTGTTGGAGACCGTTTCATTCTTGAGCGTCTCGAACAGAAATCCTGGTCGCTGGGTGGTGAGCCTTCCGGTCACATTATTTGCCTTGATCGTACAACCACTGGCGATGGAACCGTCTCTGCCTTACAGGTACTGGCAGAAATGGCGGCTACAGAAAAGTCACTGGCTGAATTATGTGCAGATGTGAGCAAGTACCCGCAAGACCTGATCAATGTAAAACTGGGTGATGCGATAGCTGCAGATATTATGGCTATGGATGCCATGTCTTCAGCTGTCAAGGAAGCTGAATCGGAACTGGCTGATACCGGCCGTGTTTTATTAAGGCCATCCGGTACCGAACCACTGATCCGTGTGATGGTTGAAGGTCAGGATGGTGCACAGGTAAACCGTATAGCCAACCAGATAGCTGATGTTGTGAGAGGCCTTGTCTAAAGTTTTTCTTTCAATTTACTTGCTATATGCCTGAAATTTTCCAGGCGTATCGGCGCAATGTCTCCATTTTTACAGGCTTCAATCAGCGCACAACCCGGTTCATTGCTGTGCGAACAGTTGCTGAATTTGCAATGACCCAGAAACGGCTTGAATTCCCGGTAACCATTTTCAAGCATGCTCTGTTCAATGGTGCCTGGACGGAAACTTCTTACTCCTGGTGAATCAATCAGGCGAGCATTGTTATCCAGAAAATAAAGCGTACTGGCTGAAGTGGTATGTTGCCCAAGTTGTTTTTTCTCAGACAATTTTTGTGTTTCAAGATCGAGTTCGGGAAGCAAGGTGTTGGTTAAGGAGGATTTGCCCACGCCGGATTGTCCAACGAGAATACTGGTTTCACCAGTCAGGTTTTCCAGTAAGGGTTGCAGACCATTATCGGTTTTTGTACTGGCAAAAACCACGTGATAGCCAATTTTTTCATAGGTTTGAAAGCGTGAATGCAAAGCTGATTTCTGCTCATTATCCAGCAGATCGGCTTTGTTGATGACAATAATCGCTTTGATGCCGATGCGTTCTGCCGCTATCAGGTATTGATCAATGAGATACTCACTGGGTTCGGGTTGAGGTGCCAGTACGATAATCAATTGGCTGATATTGGCCGCCAGTGGTTTGTCTGATTCACTGAAGGTAGAGCGTGTCAGTACGGTTTGGCGATCTATCAGCGCAGTCACCACGCCTTCAAGCACTTTAGGGTCAGATGACGTTTTTTCCCATACGACATTATCTCCACAGGCAATATAACCAATATTCTGCCGCGTCAGGCAATGATAGACAGTGCGTTGTTCGGTATCGGTGTCCAGTATCGAGAACTCGGGACCATATCGGCTGATGACCAGTCCATGATGGGAATCGGCATTTTCGAGTGTTTGAATCTCTTTTTCACGCCTCGCCTGTAAACGTTTTCTGCGTTCATCCTGCAGGGCGGCGATGCGTTTTCGTTGCTGGACAGAGAGTTTGCGTTTAGGCAGGGTAGAGCTCCACTCAGAACTTGTAGTATTTTTTATTCAGGTAATTCATCAGCTGGGTGACGGTATTCATGTCCATTTGGTTGCCGATGACATGGTTACAGCGGTGTAACTGCTTTTCCAGTTGCACCAGGTTTTTAACCTTGCGATTCGCACCGGTATAAATCTCGTTACCATGGCAGGACGTGCATTGCTTGTCTATCAGTCCTTCAATAGTTTTGTTGGCCGTAGCCTGGGTTGAAAATATCAATAGCAATACAAAAAGCGATAAAGTCAGTTTCATTACCCTGCCTCCGGGGCTGGTGCGTGTGTTGAATCTATTTTAGATGAAATATTGGCAATGCGCACAGGAGCAGGTGGATGGCTATGATGAAACGCCGAATAAAGCGGATCAGGGGTCAGGGTATTGGCATTATCACGATAGAGCTTGACCAGCGCTGCAATCAGGTCATTGCCATTGGTCTGTTCAACGGCGAAATCATCGGCTTCGAATTCGTGTTTGCGTGAAAACCATGAGGTAACGGGTTGAAAGAAAAAGGTAAAAGCCGGTGCGGCCAATACAAAAAGTAATAGCGCCAGTGCGTCATTAGCTTGTTTTACACCCAGTCCCAGGTAAAACCATGGCTGTTCTTTCAGCCAGCCAAGCAGGGCAAATCCCAACAGGGTCATAACTGCCATAGTTAGCAGGCGTTTCATAATATGCTTGCGTTTGAAGTGTCCCAGTTCATGGGCGAGAACGGCTTCGGTTTCCTGAGGGGTCAGCTGTGTCAGCAAGGTATCAAAAAAGACGATGCGCTTGTTCTTTCCAAAGCCAGTGAAGTAGGCGTTGCCATGGCTTGAGCGTTTGGAGCCATCCATAACGAACATGCCGTTATCTTCAAAGCCACAGCGTTTTAACAATGCCGATAGAATGGAGCGCAATTCACCATCTTCCAGAGGTTCGAACTTGTTGAACAAGGGAGCGATAAAGGCCGGAAATGCCCAGGTCATTAACAGCGTGAACGACATCCATGCTCCCCAGGCATACAACCACCATAAACTGCCGCTGGCATTCATCAGCCAGAGAATTACCCAGATAATCGGACCACCCAGCAAGATCATCAGGGTGAGGTTAAGCAGCTGATCCTTGATGAAACGACCAGGTGTTTCACGGTTGAAACCGAATTTTTCTTCCAGTACGAATGTATTCCAGATTGAAAGCGGAAGTTCCAGTAAGGACATCAACAGCATCATGCTTAATAACAGAACAGTGCCTTTAACAACCGGCTCAAGTTGAACAGGAGCAATGATTTCATAAACAAACTGTATGCCACCGCCCAGTGTCCAGCCAATCAATAGCAGATTTCCAATGATGAGGTTGATGTTGGAAAAATCCAGCTTGGCGAACGTGTAGTTGGCCGCCTTGTGATGGTCTTGCAGCGTGATGATGCTGGCAAATGCTTTGGGTACATCGGCCATGTGGTGTTGCACATGATTTTTCTGGCGCACATTGAGCCAGTAATCAACCGCAATTCCTAGGCCAAGAAAAAACAGGAAAGCCCAGCTTAATTCATTCATTTCGAATAGTTACCTTTCTGATAAACTTAGATACATGTCATCTCGAAGGCGGAGATCTTAATAACCTGATGCTTTCATTTGAATGTTAAGATCCCTCGACTTCGCCCGGGAAGAAAAAAAGAACAATTATCCAGATTTTCTAAAACTATAATTCTACTACAATAACAAATAAAAAGGCTTTAATAGGATTTATCATGCCTCAATCTGAAAACAATCTGATCTGGACCGATCTGGAAATGACAGGGCTTGAACCGCAGTCCGATGTCATCATCGAAATTGCCACTCTGGTGACCGATGCAAACCTCAATCATCTGGCAGAAGGTCCGGTAATAGCTATCCATCAGCCTGATGAGATACTGAATACGATGGACGAATGGAATACCAACCAGCACGGCAAGTCAGGTCTGACCCAGAGGGTAAAAG
>JABDQZ010000083.1 GCA_013041975.1 Gammaproteobacteria bacterium | reverse complement strand
ATGTTGGCCTGCACCGCGACATGCTTTTCATCTCCCTCATCAGATATACGAACCTGGTGCAGACCGATTTTTTTGTCATCAAGATAGACATCAAATGACAGGGTGGTAGAGGATGCAGCAATACCGGGTACCAGATAACCAAGCAGTATGAGTAGAAAGCCATTTTTCATGAACGTTTCCCGTTGAGTACCTGGCCCTGCGTTGGCTGTTTGGGCCACCACGGAATAAAGGATGAAGTACTCTCGATGTAGTCACGATAAGCTGGTCGACGATCAGTGATATCTTTTTCAAGCAGGCTGACGCCGGAGACCTTTAATAACAGAAACGTCATTAACACTGGTGCAAAAATTGTCCATAAAGCACCACTGCCAGCGGCATATAGAAAGTAAGACCACCAGATCACTGCTTCCCCGAAGTAATTGGGATGGCGACTGTAGCGCCACAGACCCGTATTTAACAATTGACCTGTATTTTCAGGGTCACGCTTGAATCTTGCCAGCTGCCAGTCTGCCACTGACTCGAAAATGAAGCCTGCAAAAAACAACATGAACGCGGCATAGTGCCAGGCATTCAATACAGTCGGCTCGAAGATAGCTGCCGCCAGAGGCATGGAGATTAACCAGGCTAAAAAGGCCTGCAGACCAAACACGGTAACCAGGCTCTGTTTGTTGAAACGAGGATTCGCGGCACGCATCGCAGCATAGCGGCGATCTTCTGATTTATTGGCATTGCGCAAGTACAGATGTAGCGACAAGCGGATTGCCCATACAGCCACCAGGCATGTCAGCAAAATATTACTCAACAATAATTGTGGCGACATCGCCAGGTAGACCAGTGATGCAAAGAGGAAAAACAGCGACCAGAGACTATCAACGATATTGACATTTTCACGCCTTGAAGCGTAGAGCCAGGCTATAGACCCAATCGCCAGTAACACGGGTAGCGCGTAGATGTAATGCATGTTCATGCCGGGTCCCCTGTGGAGTTTTCCAGACTCAAGACATAGCCGTCATAGTGCGCAGAAAGCTTCATCAGAAGAGGGAAAAGCAATGCCCAGCCAATAGCCAGCACCGTCATCGCCATGAAAAAGTCTGCAAACTCTACCGCACCAAGACGCTCTCCAGCCCAGAAAGCCAATGGACCACCAATAGCACCAAATGCCATCGCCAACAGGTTGTTACCCTTGAGCCAGCGTAATGAAAAATTGAGCGTTATAGCCAGCAGAGGCCACATGGCAATAATCCATAACGGCGCAAACATACCCTGTAACTGGCCATTCGGGTAAAGCAGCAAACCACTGAAAGTCAGCAGGTTTTCCCAGACCAGACCAATAATAAGTGCAAACATCAGCAATGGTATTTCACTAGACGGACTGGGTATGGTTTTCAGGTGATAAACCAGAATTGCAGCGACCGCGACTGGCCCAAGATAATAGTAAGTCGTGGTGCCCAGCAGCACGCTGGTAAACCATCCTGTCTGAAAAAGAATAAAGTTGATGACTTTGTTCATTTTTCTTCTGCCCTGAAAAGGTAATGTCCGACAAACCATTCCTGCCCATCGTTATAGGCAAAAAGCTCTGCACAGGCCATGAAGAAAATACGCCAACGCTGCCACCAGATTTCAGAAAAGTCTTTTCCGTAGGTATCCTGGAATAATGGTATAAGTTGCGTTTTTTTACTGTCCATCAATTCCAGCCACGCATTGCAGGTTTTCGCATAATGATCACCTGACCAGAACCAGCGCCGCTCCAGTTGCAAGGGACTGTTAACGCGAAATGGCAAATCGGCACTGGGCATCATGCCACCGGAGAAGAAATGTCTACTCATCCAGTCAGTGGGACCGTTGTCTTCGAAAAGATAAGGCGTATTTCGGTGCACAAAAATGTGCATAAAAAATAGACCACTTGGCTGCAGCCAGGAATTTACCTTATCAAACAGGGTTTGCCAGTTACGCATATGCTCGAACATTTCCACGCTGACAACACGATCGAAAACACCCTCAGGTACAAAGTCATTCATGTCAGAGGTGATAACCTCAAGGTTATTCAGACCACGCTTTTCAGCCTGTTTCCTGATAAACGCAGCCTGGCTGTGAGAATTGGAAACTGCAACAATATTGCTGTCTGGAAACCTGCCTGCCATGTAAAGACTCAATGAGCCCCATCCACAACCTAGCTCTAATATACGCTGACCATTGTATATAGCTGCATGGAAAACAGTTTCCTGCAATGCAGTTTCTTCTGCCTGATCAAGATTATCGACACCTTCAGGCCAGTAGGCACAGCTGTATTTATTATGCATACCCAATACAGCATCAAAAAATTCTGCGGGCACTTCGTAATGCTGGGCATTGGCCAGCTCCGGAACTTCGGCAATATGCGCCATGCTCATGGACTTGATCAGTTCATGTTCTGTGTCAGCTGAAAACTCGATATCATCGGCATGAATTTCACGCAGCCTGTCACGTAACTGATGACGAATACCAGCCCGAACAACTGCATCGGGAAGAAGCCCTTTTTCAGTAAGATTTAATGCCGTGTTTTGCATCGCGCTTTACCTCAAATGTAATTATGTAGATGTACTTTAGCGAAGCCCGGGTCAAGGCAACCTCAAGAAAATCTCAATTTTTTGTGAAATAGGGTATTTTTTGTAAAAAATCACCCTGTAAAGCTATTGAACTCCAGCTATTTGAGTTTTCCATCGTTATTCATATCAATGCCTTACGGTATCTGAATTTTGAAAACCTGTATTGTTGTTGAACACATTATTTTGAGATTGCTATAAATTCATTTGCTTATTATCTAGACAATCTTTATAGTAATTAACGTTTGAAAGTGCACACCTCTATTTATGCTTGCCATCACGAAGTTCTTCCCTGATCTACCTCGTCCTGATTTTCATATTTTAAAGCAACACGTTTAAGCCCCGCTGCCTTTACAAAGGCTTTTTTACTATTAAGAAATTAGGATATACCTATGTCTAAAACTACTGGAACCGTTAAATGGTTTAACGAATCAAAAGGATTTGGCTTCATTGAGCAAGAATCTGGCCCCGATGTATTTGCTCACTTTAGAGCTATTTCTGGTGATGGATTCAAAACCCTGAACGAAGGACAGAAAGTTGAATTTACAGTGACTGAAGGCGAAAAAGGTCTCCAGGCTGAGAACATCACAGCAATCTAAACCTGAATATTGTTACGCACAGTATTTGCTGTGCGTATATTCAGCTTTTCAATAACCACTTTCCACTCGTTATCTCTGGTATTACCTTAATAGCAGACCAAATAACACACAAACTGTTAGCGACTGGGTATTTTCTCACACCATATCTACGGCGTATTCCTGGCTCTTTAGCATCAGGCGTTTTGCTGTTCGTTTAATCGAACTCAATATTGGGTTCAGGAATCACCATGCATATAGAGATAATCACTACACCTAACGAAATGTTAAAAGAAAGTGGATTTGGCTCATCAAAGGCCTGCAACAGTGTTCTAGCTGCTCTTCGAAAGGATGGTCAGGGTCACAGTGTTCGATTGAATACATGTAGCTCGAAAGATGATTTAGACGACATTATCAAAAGGAATCCTGAGCTGGTTATTCTAGCCGTTAAGTATATTCCTGTTAAACATGAAGATGATATCTGGTTATCTGATTATTTTTCTCAACACAATATTGATTTCGCAGGTTCATCAAGAGACGTATTGGAATTTGATTCAAATAAAGTGCTGGCTAAAACACATTTATCAAATAAGGGCATTAAAACAGCAAAATACTTTGTGGCTATTCCAGGGCAGTATACAAATGAAAATGAATTGCCAATCTCATTCCCGCTTTTTTTAAAACCATTAGATGCAGCAAATGGTAACGGCATTGATGATTTATCATTTGTAACCAACTTTACAGACTACGAAAGTAAAATGGCGTCGTTATATGAGTCATTCAATCAGCCAATTCTGATTGAGGAATATCTGGATGGTCGTGAGTATACTGTTGCAGTCATCAAAACACATGATGAAAAGTTAATTGTCTCTGCTGTTGAAGTAATACCCCCGACATCAACAAATGGACTTCAAATTTTAGGTTCACAGGCAAAAATAGATGATTCAGAAAAACTCATCAAAATCGAAAATACTGACATAGAAAGACGTGTAACCACTTTGGCTATCGATGCATTCAACGACATGGGTGCCAGAGACTTTGGCCGTATCGATATTAAAACCGATATAAGTGGAGAATGTTTTTTTATGGAAGCGAACCTGGTCCCCGGCATGACTTATGGCTCAAGTTATTTCCCTGAGGCTTGCGGCATAGCTCATGAATTTACTTACGATAAAGTGATCAGGCTGATGCTTGATGGTGTACTTACCAGAGCATCTTTAAACCAGTTGTCGAATATGCCTTTGGATTCAGGTAAAAACTTCACTGCAAGTTTATCTACTACACATTAACTACCTGATATTTTTGAAGTAGAATGTATTAAAGGGTTCCAGCCACATGCTTTATGAACTTTTTGTAGAAGTTACACGCAATGACGTTGTCGAAAGCCGGCATTTTGGTGCTGCTGCCGTGTGTGATTTCAAGGGTAATATCATAGAAAGCTGGGGAGATATTGAACAGCTGGTATTTCCGCGTTCTGCTTTAAAACCTTTTCTGGCCATTCAACTTGTTGAAAGTGGTGCATGTGAAAAGTTTGAGCTTAATGATGCTGAATTGTCACTGGCCTGTTCATCTCATCAAGGCGAGCCCATACATCAAGACCTGGTTAAATCCTGGCTAAGCCGTCTGGATTTGACTGAGGAGCATTTAGCTTGTGGCCCTGTGCTGCCAGAACATACCGAAAGCGCCCATCAACTACTAGCCTCTGGACAGCAAGGCTGTCGTATTCATCACAATTGCTCAGGCAAGCACACTGGTTTTTTAACCACTGCTCTGCACCTGAATTTAACTTTGGATAATTACCACCTGTTCGATCATCCATTGCAACAATTATCGCTGGAAATACTTTCTGATCTTGCTGACATCGATCTTAAGCAGTATCCAATAGGGACTGACGGCTGTGGGTTACCAGCACCGACGATGCCACTAAAACAGCTTGCGCATGCAATGGCTCGCTTCGCTAATCCGGAAAAGCTATCGGATTTTCGTGCGCAGGCAATTTACCGCCTTCATAAGGCCATGACTAGCGAGCCACTATACATAGCCGGGAGTGGAACCATGGTGAGTGAGTTGAATGAAGTAACGAAAGGTTATGTGCTGGCTAAAACAGGTGCTGAGGGTATTGTCACAGCGGCCATACCTGAACGTGGTCTTGGAATTGCCTTGAAAATTGCAGATGGCAGTAGTCGCGCCCGGACCGTAGCCTTAATGTCAATCCTTGAATATCTCGATGCTCTTTCTGCAGATGAGAAACTTAAGCTCCAAACTCACATCACACCGATATTACTGAACTCAAGAGGTCTTGCTGTAGGAGAAATTAGGCCAGCTCAATCCTGGTTTTCATAACCTGGCAGATAATTACTCTTTCTAACCGGAAGGGGTGGTTGTGTTAAATAATGTTATTAACGCTTAAAAGTCTTTTGGTGATAATACATAGGCGCCGTTACCTTTGCCAACACGGGTATAGACTTTATCGGCAACCTCATAAACCTGATTTCGAATAGCATCGAATAT